>JBJKRV010000391.1:0-5899 GCA_046704465.1 Opitutaceae bacterium
GCCCCGCCTTCCGGCAGCGCGTCGCCAGGCGGTCTTGCGCCCGGGGGCACGTCTCCCACCGGAGCGAGGAATCCGGCGGCCGGTTGTCCGCGGACCGCCAGGAAGCGCCGGCGCGTCCCGTCAAACGAATCCAGCCCGGCGACGTTCAGCGCCGCTTCGTCAGTGCAAAGCTCGAACGGCTCGCCCGACGCCGGATCCCGGGGCACGACGGCACGTTCGTTCCGCAGATCGAGCCACACCGGTCGGGGATGCCTGGTCTCCCAGCCGGTCTCGATCAGGGCCGGGTCGCCAGCCAAAGCGAGGCACCACTGGCGCCAACGGGCGTCGAACTCGAGGTTGGTTTGCGGTTCGTCCGCCGAAAGACTCGCACCGTCCGCGGTCGCCTGGACCCAGATTTCGAGCCAGGCGTGCACCCGGTTCTTCGCGTCGGCCAGCACGCCCAGGTGGGCGCGGCCCAACCACGAGGAGCCGAGCAGGATCAAGGTTGGCGACGTTTCCTTCTGCGCGCCCTGCTGCACGACGGCGCACAAGCGCAGCGGCGCCGGCTCACCGGGAGCAATGGGTACCAGCCGGCATCCCGCGGGGAGGGAGCCTTCTTCGCCAGCAGACATGGCAAGACAACTCCCCGGTTAGCAAAAGCGAGGCAAGCCGCAAATCCGCGCATGCCCCCGCCTCGCCGCAATTTCGCCGCCGCAGCGGGCGGTCTCCTGGCCAGCGCCGGGCCCGCAAACGGGCCCGTTCCAGCCCTCACGACAACACCGCCACGGCCTTGATCTGGGCCCAGACCCTGGTTCCGGGCGCGAGCTTGAGTCGATCGCACGACAGCCGCGTGACGCGCGCCACCAGTGGTGTGCCGCCCGCATCCAGCCGCACGAGGATCTGCGCCGCGCCCGCGCCGCCGGCGATCGCCACGACCCTGGCCGGAAGAGAATTGAGGACGCTGGTGCCAGTCGGGTTTTCCAGGGCCAGGCTGACGTCGCGCGCCTTGATCCTCACCCGCAGGGGCCGGCCCAGCGGTTCGGCCGGGCGCGTCACCCAGACCGAACCACCCGTGAAGTCGACCCGCACGAGCCCGTAATCAGGTTCGCCGCCGCCCACCGTGCCTTCGACCACCAGGCCGATTTCGTCCGCAAAGGCATCGGGCAGGTCCAGGCGGGTGAGCGTCTCGGTCAGCGGCCCGCTGGCCACGACGCGCCCTTCCGCGAGCAGGACCAGATGATCGGCCAGGTGCATCACCTCGTCGGCGGCGTGGCTGACATAAATCACCGGGATCTGCAGCTCCTGGTGCAGCCGTTCGAGATACGGCAAAATCTCCAGCTTCCGGTTGAGGTCCAGAGAAGCGAGCGGTTCATCCATCAACAACAGGCGCGGGCCGGCGAGCAGGGCGCGGGCGATGGCCACGCGCTGGCGCTCGCCGCCGGAGAGTGTCCCGGGACGCCGGTCCAGCAGGGCCCGGATCGCGAGCAGTTCGATCAGGTGATCCGCATCAACCGGCGCGGCGCCGGCACGGCGGCGGCGGCCGTAGTCCAGGTTCTGGCGCACGCTGAGGTGGGGAAAGAGGATGGCCTCCTGAAAAACGTAGCCGATCGCCCGCCGGTGAGTGGGCCGAAAAATGCCGCGGGAGCCATCCTGCCAGACTTCTCCGCCGACCTCGATAAATCCGCCGGGAATGCGCTCCAGGCCCGCGATGGCGCGCAGCGAAGTGGTTTTTCCCGCTCCGGACGCCCCAAAGATGGCCGTGACTCCGCGCCCGGGCAGGGCGAGATCGAGATCGAGCGCGAACGTGCCGCGATCAAGCCGGAAGCGCAGACGGATCGGGGCCGGAGTCGTCATGCGGTTTTGCTCCGCACCAGCCGTCCGCTCAGCCAGACGGCGGCAAAAGCGAGCACCACGGAAATTATCAGTAGCCGAACGGCGTCCGCGTTGTGCCCGAGTTCGACGTCGTGATAGATGCCCAACGCCAGCGTGATGGTCTGGCCGGGAATCAGGCCGGCCACCATGACCGTGGCGCCGAACTCCCCGAGTGCCCGGGCAAACGCCAGCACCGCTCCGGCCACCAGGCCCCGCGTGCCCAGCGGCAGCGTCACGCTCCAGAACACGTCCCACGGTCCGGCCCCGAGCGTGCGCGCGGCCTCGGCAAACCGGGGATCAATCTCCTCGAAGGCCAGCCGGGCGGTGCGCACGAGCAACGGGAACGCCATCACGCCGGTCGCCAACACCACGGCCTTCCACGTAAACACGATGTCGACGCCGAGCACCCGGCCAAACAGCCAGCCCAAAGGACCGTAACGCCCGAACAACTCCAGCAGGATGAGACCGGTAGCCACCGGTGGAATCACCAGCGGCAGCGTGACCAGCGTTTCGACCAGCGTCTTGCCGGGCCAGTCCCGCCGCGCGAGCAGCCAGCCGACCAGCACGCCTCCGGGCAGGATCAACACCGTGCCCAACAGGGCCACGCCCAGCGTGAACAGGGTGATATGAAGCGCGTCCGACATCCGTCAAGGCGCAGGCAAAAAGCCGTATCGGGCGAACACCGCCTGGGCGGCGGGTTTCGACAGGTACGCGACGAAGGCGCGCGCCGCGGCGGCCTGCCGGGTGGTGCGGATCACCGCCACCGGATAGGTTATGCGCGGGCCCTGGTCCAACGGGATCGCCACCGCGATCCTGACCCGCTTGGAAATCATGGCATCAGTCCGGTAGACGACGCCGGCATCGGCGTTGCCCGATGCCACCGCCGCGAGGGCCGCCCGGACATTGTTGAGAGGGATCAACCGGCCTTGCAGGCGTCCCCAGAGCTTCACCTTCCGGAGATACTCCCTGGCGTACGTGCCCGCCGGCACCGTCTCCGGGTCTCCAATGGCGATGCGATGCACCGCGCCGCTGGCGAGATCCGCCACCGCCCGGAGATGCGCGCCGCCGTCCGCAGGGACGACCACCACCAGCGTATTCGCCAGCAGGGAGTGGCGCGTACCGACAAGCAGGAGGCCCGCCCGTTGGAGTTCATTCATCCGCAGCTCATCCGCCGAAAGAAACACGTCCACCGGCGCCCCTTCCTGAATCTGGCGGGCCAGGAGCCCCGAAGCCCCGAAGTTGAACCGCACCTGCTCGCCGGTGGATTGGGTGTACAGGGCCCCAATCCTGGTCAGGGCATCGGAGAGACTGGCCGCGGCAAAGACGGTGAGGCCCGCCGCACCGGCTGACAGGTTGCCAAATGCCAGGGCGACCGCGAGCCACAGGCATTTGAAGGGATGCAGGGAAGTCATGATCCTGAAAGGTCAGCGCGAATTTCAACCCTGCCGGACGGAGGCGGGAACGGGACCTGGATATGGGATGCTCATGGCCGGAGAATGCAACGCATGGCTCGTTCGGCCATGGGTTCGGAATTACTGCGACAAGGTGTACCCCAAACCGGTCGCATTTCGACAAAAACCGCTGCCGACCAGCCGGCGGGGCTTCGCGGCGGCGTTTTTCATCCTTGCGGTGGATAGTTCCAGCCTGCCCGGTCAATCCGACCCGGCCGAGGTCTTGTCTCAGACTGCGGGCAGAAGCGCGACAATCCCGCGCCTCGGCATCGGCGACGGCGGCGCCTTCGGCTTCAGTCGCGCCGCATTGAGAGCAGCCACAGCAGTTCCACCAGCGACCCGACGAAGGCCGCGACGTAGGTGAGCGCGGCCGCATCGAGCGTCTGGTTGACGCCGGGCATCTCATCCCGGCCCAGGATGCCCAATCCGACCAGTTGCACCTTCGCCCGGTGGCTCGCGTCGAACTCGACGGGAAGCGTGATCAGGTTGAAGAGCGTCAAAACGGCGTAGCAGAGGATGCCCAGATCGAGCAGGAACCCGCCAAAGCCGCCAAAGATGAATCCCCCAAAGATGACGAGCGGAAGAATCTTGGAGGTGATCTGGGTCATCGGCACGAGGGCCATGCGGGCCTGCAGCGCCTTGTAGCCAGCCTTGTGCTGCAGGGCATGGCCTGACTCGTGCGCCGCCACTCCGAGCGCGGCCAGACTGGTGCCCCGGTAGCTATCGGACGAAAGGCAGAGGCGCTTGTTGAGCGGGTCGTAATGGTCGGTCAACCGGCCCGGGATCTCGACGATGTCGACGTCGTGAATGCCGGCCTGGGCCATCACCGCTTCCGCCGCCTCGCGGCCTGTGATCCGGCCGCGTGACGGAATGCGCGAATTCTTGTTGTAGGCGCTCGAAACCCGGATCTGCGCGTAGAAGGCAAAGATCATGACGAGGCCAAGGAGGATCCAAAAGACCGGTTGCGGGATGAAGCCGAAGGCAATGGGCATGATCATGGTGAAATTCGATTGTATCTGGAGACAAGCATACGGCATCCCAGGTTGCCGCGAAGTTACCCAGATCCTCGTCGATCACAAATCATGACGGGGCATGGGATTGCAAGCCGAAGCGGGCCGGCTGCCGAAGGGCCGACGGCCGCGCGGGCAAGGCCGTCACACCTGCTGAGTCAGGCTGCGCCAAGTCGGCCCAAGTGCCGCTCACCAAGTGCCGAACAGTCTACCAGCGGCTCGTCATGCCGACGGTGATCTGGCGCCGTGCCGGAGGGACGGCCGGCACCTCCTGGAAACCGCTGTTCCAGAGATTGTCGACCTGAAGGAACACGTCGACGTCAGGCGTGGCCGGCGGTCGGTAGAACAATCCCAACGAGGAGACCAGCGCCTGATTGCCACCGGCGGTGCGCAGCGGGTTGGGTTCCTGAATCCGCGCCTGGTTGTCCATCCGCAGTTCGACGCCGCCCCCCAGTCGCGCGATCACGGCTGCCGTCAACCGTTGCTTGGGAAAGTTGAGGGCATAAAAGCTGCCATCGACCGTCGCTGCCCCGTAATCGGTGTGCTTGTGCAGCCAGGTGTAGCCGAGGATGACCTCGCCGAAAGGCAGGGCCCGGCGCACGACCGCTTCGATGCCGGTGGTGTCGAGATTGACCGGGCTGGCGGTGCGGGCGATGACGCCCGACTCGAAGGTCCAGTCGACCAACTGGTCGTCGCGCCGGTAGAACGCGGCGACATGCGTCTGCCAAGCCCCGTAGGAATCGTCGTATCCAAGTTCGAGATTGTGGCTGATCGTGCGACCAAGATTGGGGTCGCCGCGGAACAAACCGGCCGTGGGGCTGGAATCGAGCGCCGTGTAGCTGGGGACCTGGGTCGTTCGGGCGTAGCTCGCGTACAGGCGCCGTTGTTCCCGCGCCGAACGTTTCAACCACAGGGCCAGCTCCGCCAGCGGCGACACGGTGGATCCGTTGCGGTTGGTGTCGTCGTAGGTGGCACCGGCGCGCAATTCGAGGACCCGTCCGCCGTCAAGCGCCCAGGCCATCTCGGGGACGACCGCCACCTTCACGTAGGATCGGGAGTGAAACGGCCCGTAGGTCAGGGCGGTCGATTTCAGGTGGTCGGTGAGGAAATCCGCGTCGTAGGTCACGCCGAAGCGGTTGAGATTATTGTGGCCCGACACCGTCACCCCGTCCGCCCAGGTCGTGTGCTGGAAGGGATGCACGGGGCCCAGCGGGGCAAACCGGTTGAACGCATAGTCGTCCTTGTTGCGCCGCCAATACGCGCCGGCCTCCAACCAGTCTCCCGGGCCCCACGTCCGCCGGTGATTCAGTGCCAGCAGGACGGTCTCGAGATTCTCCGATTCGTCGGAGTTGAAGGGTGTATACAGGTTGGGCCAGCCGAATAGCTTCGACTGGTAGCCGTAAAAAAGATCGGTCTGCGCCGATCCGCCGGCCAACTGGAGGCGGAAGTTGTACCGCTGAAACCGATGGTCCCCAAACGGGACGGAGCCGTGGGAGATTGAACGCGACACTTCAGCGTCCGTCCCCAGGGTTTGGCCGGCCACGGGGACCGGGTTGATCGTCCCCTCATACAGACTCAGGTTGTAGG
>JBJKRV010000392.1:0-3155 GCA_046704465.1 Opitutaceae bacterium
GCCCGGGTCTGGGCGCGCACGGAGCGGAGTTCAATCTTTCGCCGGTGGGGCACGTGCTGCTGGCGGGACGCGCGATCTGGTTTTATCTCGGCAGCCTCGTCTGGCCCTTCGACCTGAACTTCGTCTACCCCCGGTGGGCGATGGATGGAACGGTCTGGTGGCAGTGGCTGTTTCCCCTGGGGGTGGTGGCGGTGCTGGCCGGATTCTGGGCGCTGCGGCGCCGCACCCGCACGCCGCTGGCCGTCTTTCTGCTTTTCATCGGCACGCTCTTCCCGGTCCTCGGCTTCGTGAATCTCTTCGGCGCCCTATATTCGCGGGTGTGGGACCACTGGCAATACCTCGCCGATCTCGCGCCGCTGGCGTTCGCCGGCGTCGCCCTGGCCACCACCGGCACCTGGGCCGGCCCGCGTTTCCGCCGGGCCGGCCCCGCCGCGGGCCTGGCCCTCTGCGTCCTGTTCGGCGCGCTGACCTGGCAGCGCTGCGGCGTCTTCCGAAACAGCCTCACGCTGTTTCGCTCCACGCTCGCCCGCAATCCCGACTGCTGGATGGCGCACAACAACCTCGGCTGGATTCTCGGCCTGACGTCCGCCGGGCTGCCCGACGCCATCAGGCACTATCGCGCCGCGGTCCGGCTGGCGCCCGAGGAACCGGAGCTCCATTTCAACCTCGCCAACGCCCTCGCCCGGACCCCGGATGGTCTGGACGAGGCGGTGACCCAGTACCAGGCGGCCCTGCGGCTCGATCCCGATTTCCTCGGCGCGCACAACAACCTGGGCAACCTGTTCTCACGGATGCAAGACCGCCTTCCCGATGCCATTGTCCAGTACGAACAGGCCCTGCGGATCGATCCCCGGCAGCCCGACATCGAGAACAACCTGGGAACCGCCCTGCTCATGACGGGGCACGACCGGGAGGCGATCGTCCATTTCGAGGCGGCCGTGCGCAACGCTCCGGGGAACGCGCTGGCGCACTACAATCTCGGGGCCGCCCTCATGATGACCGGCCGGCGGGCGGAGGCGAAGGCCGAGTTCGAAGCCGCGCTCCGCCTCCGGCCCGACCTTGACCAGGCGCGGGCAAACCTGCAGCACCTCGAACACGAGCAATGAAGGGTCCGCCCCGAACCACCGCCCCACCGAAGCGATGCTCCGCCGACCGGACGATCGTCCTGGCTGCTGCGGGACTGGCGCTCGCCGCCCTTGCCGTCTACGCCAACAGTCTTTCCGGACCGTTCATCTTCGACGACTTCCTGTCGATCCCCCGGAACCCCACGATCCGCCATCTGCTCACGGCGTTCGCGCCGCCCGGCGGCGGCGTGACGGTCACGGGCCGGCCGGTGTTGAACCTGTCGTTCGCGCTCAACTATGCACTCAGCGGCGATCACGTCTGGAGCTACCACGCCCTGAATCTGCTCATCCACCTCGGCGCCGGCCTGGCGCTTTTCGGCATCGTCCGGCGGACGCTGGTGGGTGTAGGGCGGGGTCGCCGAACCCCGCCGGATGCCCGTCAGGCGGCAATCGGCGATGCCGCCTCACCGACAAGCGCCACCTCCATCGCCTTTGCCGCCGCCCTGCTCTGGCTCGTGCACCCCCTGCAAACCGAGTCCGTGACCTACACGGTCCAGCGCGCCGAATCGCTGATGGGCCTGTTCTACCTGCTGACGCTGTACTGTTTCATCCGGGGGGCGGGAGAATCCACCGGACCACTGATCGCCGATCACGAGACCGCGGATCGGAACGCTCCCTCGGCGGCGCGACCTCGGGAGCCGGGCCGGCGGGCGGCGGCGAAGGCTGGTCACGCTCCGAGCGTGGGCCAGAAGGACCCCTTGGTCCGTGGTCAGCGGTCTCGAGGTCCCGTAATCTGGTTTTCCCTCGCCTTCCTCGCCTGCCTCCTGGGCATGGGCACGAAGGAGGTCATGGTGTCCGCGCCGGTCCTGGTGTTCCTCTATGACCGCACGTTCCTGGCCGGCACCTTCCGGACGGCGTGGCGCCGGCGCGGGCGCATTCACCTCGCGCTTTTTGCCACCTGGCTTCCGCTGGCCGCGCTGGTGCTGCACGCCGGCGACCGCGGCGGGACCGCGGGCATCGGCGTCGGCGTGGGTTTCTGGGCCTATGCGGCGACCCAGTTCCAGGCGGTGGCCCATTATCTCTGGCTCGCGGTCTGGCCGCATCCGTTGATCGTGGATTACGGCGTCAAGTGGGTGACCTCTGCCGGCCAGGTCGTTCCCTTTGCCGTGGTCGTCCTCGGGCTGGCGGTGGCCACGTTGGTGGCGCTCGTTCGCCGGCCGGCGCTCGGATTCCTGGGCTTCTGGTTCTTCTCCATTCTGGCCCCGACCTCCCTGGTGCCCGGCACCCGGCAGACGCTGGGCGAGCATCGCATGTACCTCGCCCTGGCGCCGGTGATGGTGCTGCTGGTGCTGGGGCTTCACGCCCGGCTGGGACGGTGCGGTCGGTACATCCTGGCCGCGGCGGCGCTCGGGCTCGGCTGGCTGAGCGTGCAGCGCAACGCCGTCTACCACCGCGACGCGGCGATCTGGCGCGACACGGTCGCCAAGCGGCCCGGCAACGCCTACGCCCGAAACAACTACGGCAACATCCTGGCCCTGGCCGGCCATCCCCGCGAAGCGCTCGCGCAATACGAGGCGGCCATCCGGGTCGACCCGAATTACGCCGACTCCTATTACAACGCCGGCAAGGCACTCAAGCAGCTCGGTCACCTGGAGCAGGCGATCGCCCGTTTCGAGCAGGCGCTGCAGCTCAACGCCGACATGCCGGACGCGCAGACCTCGCTCGGCAATGCGCTCGAGGACGCCGGCCGCGACGCCGACGCGGTCGCGCACTACCGGCAGGCGTTGCGCCTCGACCCGCACTACGCGAACGCCCACAACGGGCTCGGCCTGGCCCTGGCCCGGGCGGGACGGCTGCCGGAAGCCATCGCCCAATACGAACAGGCGCTCGCGAGCGACGCCGCCTTGCCCGATGTGCACAACAACCTGGGCATCGCGTTGCTCGCAACCGGCCGGACCCGGGAGGCCATCGTCCAATTCCACGAAGCCCTGCGGCTCAAGCCGGCCTTTGCCGCCGCCCATAACAATCTCGGCAACGCCCTCCGCTCCGAGGGACACCTGCCCGAGGCCATCGCCGAGTATGAACAGGCGC
>JBJKRV010000393.1:0-10595 GCA_046704465.1 Opitutaceae bacterium
TTCCTGGGCAATCGCAAATACAAGGCCGAGGTGGCCCGCACCGGGGCCTCGCTGGTGCTCGTGCCGCCCGATTATGCCGGCGAACCGGGAAGCGATCAGCAATTCCTGGTGGTCGATGAGCCCTCGGCCGCCCTGGCGCGGGTGTGCGCCCGGATCGAACAGGCGCTGCAGAAACCGCCGGTGCCCGGGGTACACCCGACGGCGGTCGTGGCCTCGGATGCGCGGATCGCAGACACGGCGGCCATCGGTCCATTTTGCGTGGTGGAATCGGGCGCGTCGGTCGGGGAGCGGGCCCAGCTTCAAGCCCTGGTTCATCTCGGCCGCGGCGCCGCCGTGGGCGAGGATTGTCTGCTCATGCCCGGGGTCCGCATCTACGCCGGCTCCCAGGTGGGGTGCCGCGTACGACTGCACGCGAACGTCGTCATCGGCGCGGATGGGTTTGGATACGAGTTTGCGAACGGACGCCAGCAGAAGGTGCCGCAGATCGGGATCGCGGTGATCGAGGACGACGTGGAAATCGGCGCCGGCAGCACGGTCGACCGCGCCCGCTTCGGCCGCACGGTCATCGGCGAGGGCACCAAGATCGACAATCTGGTCCAGGTGGGCCACAACGTCGTCATCGGGCGGCACTGCATCCTGTGCGCCCAGGTGGGAATCTCGGGCAGCGCGACCATCGAGGATTTTGTCGTCCTTGGCGGCCAGGCGGGAGTGGGCGGACATATCACGATCGGCCGGGGCGTGCGGGCGGGAGGGCAGGCGGGCATTTCGTCGCACCTGCCGGCCGGGGCCAACGTGAACGGCACCCCGGCGCTTCCGTACATGCTTGAGCGTCGCGTCGCGATTCTGAAACAGCGCCTGCCGGATCTCTTCCGGCGGGTGGACGATCTGGAAGCGCAGATCAAGCGGCTGGCAGGCGGGCCCTGACCCGGCGGCCGCGGTCCGGCTCCGGCCGGATGACCCCGGTGCAGAATAGGCTTCCGCTGCCTTCTGTTCTTGGCAAGATGGCGCCCTCCCATGAGCGAAGCGCGGCTGAAGATCTTCTCCGGCAACTCCAACCGTCCCTTGGCGGAGGAGATCTGCCGACACATCAGCATGCCGCTGGGCGAAGCCACCGTCACGAGCTTTCCGGACGGCGAGTCGTTCGTGAAGATCAACGAGAACATCCGCGGCGCGGACGTCTTTATCATCCAGTCGACCTGCCCGCCCTCCAATCACCACCTGATGGAGCTGCTCATCATGATCGATGCGGCGCGGCGGGCGTCGGCCCAGCGGATCACCGCGGTGGTGCCCTTTTACGGTTATGCGCGCCAGGACCGGAAGGACCAGCCGCGCGTGCCGATCACCGCCAAACTCGTGGCCAACCTGCTGGTGGCGGCCGGGGCCAACCGGATGCTGACGATGGACCTGCACAGCCAGCAGATCCAGGGCTTCTTCGACATCCCGGTGGATCACCTCTACGCCTCGCCGGTGTTCTATGATTTCCTGGCCAAAAGGGCGAAACCAGGCCTCGTCGTCTGCTCGCCGGATGTCGGCGGGATGAAGATGGCGGCTGCCTATGCGGACATGCTGGGCGCCGACCTGGGCCTCGTCGCCAAGAAGCGTCGCAGCGCGACCACCGTCGAGGCGATGAATGTGGTCGGCGAGGTCAAGGGTTGCGACGTCCTCCTGGTGGACGACATCACCGAGACGGCCGGCACCCTGACCGCGGCCGCGAAGATCCTCCGCGAGAACGGCGCCACCAGCATCCGGGCGGCCGTCAGCCACTGCATCGTCAACGACATCGCCTGCGAGCGGCTCAAAACCGGGCTGATCGACGAGCTGATCACGACCAACTCCACGCCGAACGATTCGCGCGGCCTGCCGATCACCGTGCTCAGCATCGCGCGCCTGCTGGGCGACGCCATTCTGCGGATCAACAGCAACGAGAGCGTGACGAGTCTGTTCAAGATCAAGGGCTTTTAGCACCGGCGGGAGGACAGGGGCCCGGACCGGTGGCCGGCTTCCACCATGAAAATCAGAAGGCTGTTCAGCTGGCTGCTTCTGGCAACCATCGCACCACTGCTTCCCGCCGCCGGTGCGCCGGCGGCGAATCCGAAGCCGCTTCTCAAGGTTGACCGATCGTCCGTCAGCGACGGGAAGGGCGCCGTGGTCACGACCTACGCGGATGTCGTCGATCCGGTGCAGAAGGCGGTCGTGTCGGTGTATTCGGCCCGGATCGTGCGGCAGCGCATCCCGCCGTTCTTCCGCCAGTTCTTCGGCGACCAACAGCGCGAGACCCGGGAGGAAGGATTGGGCTCGGGCGTCATCGTGTCCCCCAACGGCTACATCCTGACCAATAATCACGTCGTCGAGGGCGCCGACGAGCTGAAGGTCCTGCTGCCGGATGACCGCGAGTTCAAGGCGCGCGTCATCGGCGCCGACCCCAAGACCGACGTCGCCGTCATCAAGATAGACGCGACGGACCTCCCGACGGTCACGCTGGCCGACAGCGACAAGCTGCGCGTGGGCGATGTCGTCTTCGCGATCGGCAACCCGCTCGACGTCGGCGAAACCGTCACCATGGGGATCGTCTCGGCCATCGGGCGCAAGAACCTCGGCCTCCTCGACGATGTGTCGGGCTACGAGAATTTCATCCAGACCGACGCCGCCATCAACATGGGCAACTCGGGTGGCGCCCTGATCGATGCCAAGGGCCGGCTGGTCGGCATCAACAGCGCCATCCTGTCGATGACCAGCGGCAGCATCGGGATCGGGTTCGCCATCCCCATCAATCTCGCCTCGAGCATCATGCAGAGCCTGATTGAGACCGGTACCGTCAGGCGGGGCTTCATGGGGGTGAGCGTCCAGGAACTGACCCCGGAACTCGCCGCCGAATTCAACACCAAGGATGCGAAGGGGGTTTTGATCACCGATTTGAGCTCCGGCGGTCCGGCGGAAAAGGCCGGGCTGAAGCAGGAGGACATCATTGTCGCCATCAACGGGAAGTCCGTGGGTTCGTCCCAGGATTTGCGGCTGCTGGTGGCCGAAACCGCGCCCGGGAGCAAGGTTCGGGTGAATTACCTGCGCGACGGCAAGCCGGGAGAGGTGGAGGTCACTTTGGGCAGCCTGAATGACACGGTGGCGGGCGCCAACGAGTTGGTGCGGGGCATCAAGGTCCAGCGGGTCACGGACGATGCGCGGGCCACCTATCGCCTGCCGGATGATCTCGACGGCCTGGTGGTCACGGCGGTGGCGGACGATTCTCCCCACCGGGACCGTTTCCACGTCGGCATGGTGATCGTGCAGATCAATCACGCTCCGGTCACGGACCTGGCGACCGCCCGGGCCGGCCTCGTGGCGGGGCGCAACCTCTGCCTGGTGTGGGACCGCGGCGGCTTCCGCTATTTTGTCTTCCGCGGCGATCGCTGAGTCCGCGGCCCGCCGTCAGCTCCCGGGTTTTGTTACCGGCAGGCGCGCCAGCGCCTCCGGCAGGCGGTCGGCCGGATAGGTCGGGAAGCTGAGTTCCAGCAGGGAAAACGCCGGCACGTCGAACCGCGTGACGCCGGCGCTGCGGTCCACCAACATGGCCACGCCGACGACCTCGCCGCCGGCCCGGCGGACGAGGCCGAGGCATTCCTGGACGCGGCCACCACGGGTGACGACGTCCTCGACGATGAGCACCGGCTCGCCGGCCGCGATCCGGAAGCCGCGGCGCAGCGCGAGGATATCGTTTTCCTTTTCTGCGAAGATGAAACGCGCCCGCGACTGGCGGGCCACCTCCTGGCCGATCACGAGCCCACCCATGGCGGGCGCGAGCACGGTCCGGAAGGTCACGCCCCGGACCTTGGCCAGCAGCAGCTGCGCGAGCCGTTCGACGGCGTCCAGGTGCTGGCAGACCTGCGCGCACTGAAAGTAGTGGGCGCTGTGCAATCCCGACCGGAGGACGAAATGGCCCTCCAGCAACGCCTGCGTTCGGGTGAAGATGTCGAGGACTTCCTGCTGGATCGCATCCATGGACATCACGGTGCGAAAAACCGGCCGGGAAACAAAGGCATTTTTCGGACCGGGCCGGGTCGTCGCTACGGAGCGCACTTCTTCCGTGATTGTCAGCCGGAACCGTGGTTAGAATACGGGATATCCGCGATGCCGCCCGCCACGACCATTCCTCTCGAAGACGAGCTCGGTGACGTGCTCGACAAGGCCCTGCATTGTGCGGGCCTCAACGAGGAGCAGTTGGCGTCGGCGGCCGGGCTGGCGGTGGAGCAGATTCAGAATCTCGAGGACTACCGCTACGACGAGCTGACCGACGAGGAATTGCACCGGCTGGCGTCGGCGCTGCGGCTCAACGAGGTCGGCTTGTGCGCCCTGGCGCGCAACCGGTATCCGCGTCCGCGCGTCACCGGGCTGCCTTTCTGCGTCCACCCGCTGGCGATGCCGTTCGGCGTCGGGGTCGTCAATGCATACGCCGTGGTGGATTGCATCACGGGCGTGGGCGTGCTTTTCGACGGCGGGGTCGACCACGAATCGCTGCGCCGGGTCTGGCCGCGGGCCGTGACACGGATCGAGGCTGCGTTCCTCACCCATCCGGAGGCCGAGCACATCGGCGGGCTGGCCGGGGTGCTGCGCGAACACGGCCTGCCCGCATTCTACGGCCCGAAAGGCGATTACGCTCCGCAAGTCTGGCCGCTCGGCGAAGGCGAGACGGTGGTGGCGGCGGGTTATCAGATCACGGCGTTCAGCACGCCCGGCCACGCGGCCGAGCATAACTGCTACCTGGTGCGGCCCAAGGCGGTGCCGCGGGCCCGGGCCTTGTTTGTGTCCGGCGACCTGGTTTTCGCCGGGTCGCTGGGCGGCGGGTATTTCTCGTGCGCCCAGTTGCTGCGCAACGCCCGGCGCATCATGGCCGCCTTGCCGAACGGCACCGTCATCGCCCCGGGGCACGGCCCGATGACGACCGTGGACAACGAGCGGAAATACAATCCATTCCTGCCGTAGGCGGGGTGCGGATGGCGGGATGGACGGGACTCGAACCCGCGGCCTTCTGCGTGACAGGCAGACGCTCTAACCAGCTGAGCTACCACCCCGTGAGGGAAAGGAGGGCGAACGTAGAATGCGAAGGGGGCAAGTCAAGTGCCGTTTGAATCGACCGGGCTTCGCGGCACCGGGCGCTACTCGTTGATGGCCCGTGCCTCACCCCGGCATGAAATCACCATCGGCTGATGTCAGATGTCGCCACCTACGTCCGACTTCGCCACCAAGCTGGACCGATCCGGCACTGTGAGCACGACATTCTAGATACCGGAGATGCAGGTCGCGGCGTCCTTGGAAGTGGCGATGTCACCAATCCCAGGAGTTTCGACGGGAAGGCACTCGCTGTTGAACAGCTGAGTCCGTTGGCGCCGTACCGCGGCTCCGCATTGGCAGGCCGTTCGGGCGTGCGTTGGCCAGGTGGCGATCGCCTTCCTGTCGTGCTGACTGGGAACGGACGGGCGGCAAAAGTACCAAATCGACCGCGCCGGAACGACGGACTGATGTTCTGGACTCGGACTCCGCGATTTCCGGGCGATCCCGGCCCCGTATCGGACCGCAGTCATTGCAGGTCTTCGCCGACCCTTTGTCTCCACCTGCACCTCAGCCCCAATTCCATGCCGCCTGGGCTTCGGTTGCCTTGAATAGGGCGTCCAGTGTCAACAATTGCGGGTGACCGTATCATTTGAGCTGTTCACCAATATTTTCGAGCGTCTGGCCACGATTTTCTGGATGCCCGAATGAACGGCTCCTAATAGAGACTATAACCCCACATGCCCAGCACGGCAGACCGTACCCCACGGCAGCAAAAGGGCGAAGCGCTCAGTAGTGGCGGGTCTGGAAACGGACATATTACGATTATTGCTAGCCCATATAAGTTCGACTGGGAGCTGTGCACTTTGAGCGGAGATCCGATACCGCTGATCCGGGGCGTGTCTGCAAAACCCGATTTGCGGTCAATCGATCAGCTCGAGTGGACCGACTGAAACCAGATCGCGGCTTTTGTACTTATGAAATCAAGCACGCACGACCCGGGACTTAGGGCCTGCCGCTGGCTGGGGTTGGCGCTTGCGCTGACATTGACGGCATGTCACCGGAAATCGCCCGGATCGGCAGGCGGTGCAGTGGCACCAGCGACCGCTTTTCGAATCACCCCTCCGATACGTGCGGGCGCAAACGATCTGTTCGCGGACGTCACCGCCAAAGCGGGCATCAACTTCGTCCAGCAGTTCTGCGACACGCGCATCGCCAACATTCTGGAGTCGAACGGCTCGGGCGTGGTGGTCTTTGACTACAACAACGACGGCCTCATGGACCTGTATTTTGTAAATCCAGGGCCGTTGGCGGGCGTGACGCATGCCCCGGCGGGCACACGGCGCGAGCCGAACCGCCTCTATCGCAACAATGGCGACGGCACATTTACCGACGTCACGAAGCAGGCCGGCGTGGGCGGACATGGATACAGCATTGCGGCTGCCGCGGGGGATTACGACGGGGACGGTTACATGGACCTCTATGTGGTGAATGCCGGCAAAAACATCCTCTACCACAACAATGGTGACGGGACTTTCACCGATGTGACCGAAAAGGCGGGCGTGGGCGATGCGCAAACGGGCATTGGCGCCACCTGGCTGGACGCCAACAACGACGGCAAGCTGGACCTGTATGTGGCCAATTACCTGAAGTTCGATCCCAACTACCACCTATATTATAATCCCACCAGCTACCCGGGCCCGCTGGCCTATAAGCCGGAGCACGACGTGCTCTATATCAATAACGGCGACGGGACCTTCACCGACGCCAGCAAGGCGGCGGGCATCGCGGACCTGCCGCCGCACCGGACCATGTCGGTTTCCGCCCTGGACTACAACCAAGACGGCCACGAGGACCTCTATCTCTGCGACGACGCGACCCCGAACATGTTGCTCGTCAACGACGGTAAAGGGCATTTCCACGACGAGGCCATGAAGCTGGGGGTCGCTTTCAACGCCCTCGGCGAGGCGGCCGGCTCGATGACAGCCGCGGTCGGCGACTGCAACGGCGACGGGCGTGTGGACATTCTCGTGTCCCGGCTGGGGTACGGATCGCTGTACGTGGGCACGAAGCAAGGCGATTTTCTCGATGACATGATGGCGTCCGGGCTCGGGACGCTGACGGCGCAGTATGTTGGATGGGGATGCAACTTCATCGATTATGACAACGCCGGGAAGCTGGACGTCTTTATCGCCAACGGCGACCCGTACCGGATGGTGGGCTGGCAAAGCCTGCTGCTGGAAAACGACGGTCGCGGCCATTTCCGCAACGCGGTCGACCAGGGCGGTGCCTATTTCCGCACGCCGGTCCGGGCGCGCTCGAGCGTGGTGCTGGATTACGACAATGACGGCCGGATGGATCTGCTCGTGGGCCTGATGGGGGATCGGCCGGTGCTGCTGCACAACCGGGACCGCTCCGGCAACCATTGGATCACACTGACCCTGCGCGGGACCAAGAGCAACCCGGAGGGATGGGGTTCGCTGATCTACCTGACCGCCGGGGGGCGAACCTACTTCCAGGAATGCCGCTGTCCCTCGGCCTTCCTGGGCCAGGCGGACCCGCGGGGCCACTTCGGCCTCGGCCGGGCGCCGGTCGTGCGACGGATCGAGATCAAGTGGCCCAGCGGAACGGTCCAGACGCTGAACGACGTCCCGGTGGATCAATTTCTCAAGGTGACCGAGCCGTGATTCCGATGGGTCCACGCACGTACTGGTTGTTGGCGGTGGCTGCGTTCCTCGTGACGGGCTGCCGGTCAAAGGTTCCTGCGGGCGCCATCGTCCTGACGCAGACGTCCGTGGTCGTCGCGCCCGCGCCGGCCGGCACGGTGATGGACATCCGATATCCTCCGGGAAGCCGGGTGGTGCTGCTGGTGCCGCCGTATCGTACGGACGCGGTGCGCGTGCTTTCACGCGGGTTGGTCGCAGCGGGAGATCCGTGCGTGTCGTGGGACGGCCGCTGGGTCTATTTTGCCGGCAAACGCTCGGCGCGGGCCGAGTGGCAGATCTACAGGGTTGCAGCGGGCGGGGGCGAGCCCCGTCGCGTGACCCGGATGCCCGGCGGAGCGATGGACCCCGCCCTCGCGGCCCACGGAGAGTTGGTGTTCAGTTCTCCCGTCCCCAAGGCCGCCTCGCTTTGGGATACCCGTAAGCCGGCCGAGCTCTACGCGCAGATGCCGGACCAGGCGCCGCGGCGGCTCACCTTCAGTCCGGACAGCGCCATCGGCTCGACGGTTCTGCACGACGGGCGAATCCTGTTTGTGACCGCGGAGGCGCATGATGGTCGCGACGTACAGCCGCATCTGTGCCTCTTCACCATCAACAACGACGGCACCGAGGTCACCGCCTACGCGTGTCAGGACGGCGGAGTCGATTTCGTCCGGCGCCCGCGCGAGCTGGGAGCGGGCAGAATCGCCTTTCTCGCGGCACGCACGAACGGACCTGGTTCCAGGGACGGGGCGGAATGCGTGCAATCCGGCGCGCCGTTTGCCACCCGCGGCAGGCTGTTCCCATTTCGGATCGAAGGTTGCCGATCAGTGGAACCGCTGCCGAACAACGGTGTGCTGGCCTGCGTCGACACGATCGGCATGGTCGGGCGCTCGATGATGCCCAACGCGGCGGTCTATCGCATCGCGGCTGGCGCCACCTCGCTCGGCCCGCCGATCTTCGACGATCCGCGATGGAACAGCATTGAAGCGTCGCTGGTCGTCGCGCGGCCCGCCCCAGTCGGACACACCTCCGCGATCATCCCGGCGGCCACCCAGGGCACGGTGCTCTGTCTCAACGTCGACGACAGCGTTCAACCGGCCGCCGGTCACAACCGGGCCCGGGGCGCCGAACTCAGGGTCTTCGCGCTGGCGCCGTCCGGACAATCTCGCGTCTTGGGGGAGGTGCCGGTCGCTTCGGACGGTTCGGCGATGGCCGAGCTTCCGACGAAGGTGCCGCTGGGATTCGACACCCTCGATGCGCAGGGCCACGTGCTCCGGCACCAGCCGGCGTTTCTCTGGCTGCAACCCGGAGAGATTCGCGGCTGCGTCGGCTGCCACGAGCCGCGCGACCACGCCCCCCGGAACATCCGCCCGCTCGCGACGCTGGGCAAGCCGGTGAGTCTGGGCTTCACCGACCGCCCATCCAACCCGCACCCCTCAGTCCGATGAAGGTCAAACGAATCGCCCTGATCGGCGTGCCGCTACTGCTGGCAGGAGCGGCGGCGGCGCACTTCGCGGCGCTTTCCCACGAACGCGAGGCGTCGGGTCAGCCCCACCTGGCCTTTGTCTCGTGCGACTATTGCCATGGGCCCGGCCTGGCGGGTCAGCCGTGGGCGAAGCCCCGGCCGCATCATGACGAACCGGGGGCGATCGTCGTCTCTCCGGACGGAAAAACGCTCTACGTCGCCCTGTACGACAGGGATGAGGTGGCCGAGGCGGACGTGGAGGCGCAGGTCGTGACGCGGCGGGTGAAGGTGGCGGGCGGTCCTTTCGGTCTGGCGCTCGATGCGCAGGGGGATCGATTGTTTGTGGCCTGCCGGCGCGAAGACCGGGTGGTGGTGCTCGACACAAGCGATTTCAAGGAACTGGGCCGCATTCAGGTGGGCATCCGGCCAACCGACGTCGTGTATTGCCGGACGCCCGCCGGAGGGCGTCTGATCGTGCCCAATTCCGGCAGCAACGACATTTCGGTGCTGTCGGTGTCGCCCCTGCGCGAACTGGCTCGGCCGGCGGCAGGGCGCGAGCCGTACGCCGCGGCATTGTCGACCGATGGCTGCCGCGTTTACGTGGCCAACCGGATGGCGGTTCCCGGCCGGTTCACCCAACCGCCCGCTTCGGAAGTCACGGTGCTCGATCCCGTGAACGGCCACGTCCTCAACCGCGAGGAACTGCCCTCGGCCCTGATGGCCGAGGGGATCGCGGCGGTGCCGGGGCGGAATTGGATGATCAGTTCCATGATGAAGGTGCGGAACCTGGTCCCGACCATGCAGGTCGCCGACGGCTGGATTACCTCCAGCGGCCTCGCGGTCTCGCAGCCCGGTGGCCAGGTGACCGAGATTCCCCTGGACGAAGCCAACGCGTATTTCGCCGATCCGTCGGGCGTGGTGGTCGGACCGGGCGGCCACCGGGCCTACGTGGCGGCGGGCGGCGCCGACGTGGTGTCGGTGGTGAGCCTTGACCGGCTGGGAGCGTGGCTGGCGGCGGCCGGCGCGGCGGCGCGGCGGGATGCCATCGACAACCTCGCGCTGGCCTACCGGTATGTAATCGCCCGCATTCCAACCGCCGCCAATCCGCGGCATCTGGCGCTCTCTCCCGACGGCCGCACGCTGTTCGTGGCCGAACGGCTGGCCGACCGGATCCTGCTGGTGAACACCGCCAGTCTCCGGGCGGAGGGGCAGATCGTGCTGGGTGATGGCGGCTCCGACGATCCGATCTTCCGCGGTGAACGCGTGTTTGACGACGCGCGTTACGCCTTTCAGGGGCAATTCTCCTGCCGCTCCTGTCATCCGGGCGGAGGCACGGACCGGCTGACCTACTATTTCGATCTGGACGGGTTGGGCCTGAATTTTGT
>JBJKRV010000394.1:0-5304 GCA_046704465.1 Opitutaceae bacterium
GGAGCCGTCAATGGCGTTCGCCCCCACCTCCATCGCCGGCGCCCGCTGGAACGAGGAAAAGGAGCGGGTCGAGCTCAAGGTGCGTTTCGCCGGCCTGCTCGGGCCGAACGGACCGATGCCGTTGAACCTGACGGAATACGTCCTCGACCGCCTGCATCACGCCAAGGACACGACGCTGGCCTCCTTCCTCGATGTTTTCCACCACCGCGTCTATTCGCTGTTCTTCCGCGCATGGGCGCTGAACCAGCCCGCGGTCTCGCTGGAGGAATCGGGCGGACAGCGGCAGGCGCATTATCTCCGCTGCCTCGCCGGGTTGGGCACGGGTGCCGCAGCCGAGACGGACGGCGTCGCCGATTTTGCCCGGATTTATTACTCGGCCTGGCTGGGCGGCTTGAGCCGGAGCCCGGACGGCCTGGCCGCCATCCTATCCGACTACCTTGGGGTCCGGGCCGAAGTCCGCTCCTTTCAGGGCATGTGGCTGGAATTGCCGCGGGACAGCCGGTGCCGGATCGGACACTCGCGGGCGACCGGCGTGCTGGGGGCCACCTGCTTCGCGGGGGACACCATCCGGGTGGCCCACCTGAAATTCCGCATCCGCTTCGGCCCGCTCGGCTGGACGGATTTCCAGGGTCTCCTGCCGCCCGGCGGCGCCTATCGTCGTGTGGCCGACTGGGTGCGTTCCTACGCGGGCGGCGAGTTGTTCTGGGAGATGCAGCTCGTGTTGCGCCGCACCGAGGTCCCGGAATGCCGGTTGGGAGGCGGTGTGCTCCTCGGCTGGAGCACGTGGGTCGGTGCGCCTGCCGCCGACCGGGATGTGGACGACATCATTTTTCAAGCCGCCTGATCCCCCACCTCTCGACCTCCAATCCTCCTTCACGCCATGGCTGAAATCAAACGCTCCACCCTGTTCGGAAAACTCAATGCGGTCGGTTACAAGTCGCTCGAGGCCTCGACGGTCTTCTGCAAGATGCGGGGCAACCCGTACGTCGAGCTCGTCCACTGGATCAACCAGTTGATCCAGTCGCCGGAGAACGACTGGGGCCGCATCCTGCGCCATTTCAGCTGCGAGCCGTCGCGCGTCGCGGCGGACGTCACCGCGGCGCTGGACCGGTTGCCCCGGGGCGCGACCGCCATCTCGGATTTCTCGCCGCACCTGGAGGAGGCGGTGCAGCAGGCCTGGGTCTACGCGTCGCTGCTCTACGGCGAACTGCAGATCCGCACCGGACATGTCGCGGTCGCGCTGATGAAGACCCCGGGCCTGCGCAACGTCTTCCAGTCGATCTCGCGCGAGTTCGCCAAGCTGAAGCCCGACACCCTGGCCGACGAGTTCGGCAAGATCGTGGCCGGTTCGCCGGAGGACGGCCTGGCCGCCAGCGACGGGTCCGGCGCCGCGGGGGGCGTGGCCCCCGGCGAGACGAGCGGGGCGGTGGCGCCCGCCGCGATGGGGAAAGGCGAGGCCTTGAAGCGGTACACGACCGACCTGACCGCGCGGGTGCGCGCCGGGGAGATCGATCCAATCATCGGCCGCGACGAGGAGATCCGGCAGTGCGTCGACATCCTCATGCGCCGGCGCCAGAACAATCCGTTGCTGGCCGGGGAGGCGGGCGTCGGCAAGACGGCCGTGGTCGACGGGTTCGCGCACCGGATTGTCGCCGGCGACGTGCCTCCAGCCCTGCGCGACGTGAGGGTGCTCGCCCTCGATGTCGGGCTGTTGCAGGCCGGCGCCAGCATGAAGGGCGAGTTTGAGCAACGCCTGCGGAGCGTGATCGACGAGGTCCAGGCCTCCCCGAAGCCCGTGATCCTGTTCATCGACGAGGTGCACAACCTCATCGGCGCGGGCGGCGCGGCCGGGGCCGGCGACGCGGCCAACCTCCTCAAGCCCGCGCTGGCGCGCGGCGCGCTGCGCACGATCGCGGCCACGACCTGGGCGGAGTACAAGAAGTACATCGAGAAGGACCCCGCGCTCACGCGGCGCTTTCAGACCGTCAAGGTCGACGAACCGGATGAGGAACGGTGCATGCGCATGCTGCGCACGGCGGCCGCCCCGTTCGAGAAGCACCATCGCGTCCAGATCCTCGACGAGGCGATCGAGTCTTCGGTGCGCCTGTCGCATCGTTATATTCCCGCGCGGCAACTGCCGGACAAGGCGGTCAGCCTGATCGACACGGCCTGCGCCCGGGTCGCCGTCAGCCAGCACGCGGTGCCGGCCGGCGTCGACGACGTGCGCCGCCGGATCCAGTCGCTCGAGACCGAGCGCGGGATCGTGGAGCGCGAACAGTCGATCGGCCTCGACCACGAGGCCCGGTTGGCGGAACTGGACGAGAAGCTCAAGCAGGACCACGTTGAGCTCGCCGGGCTCGAAAAACACTGGGAGGATGAAAAGCAGCGGGTGACGCGCATCCTCGACCTCCGCGCGAAACTGCGGGCGGCCGGGGTGTCGCCGGAGGCGAAGCCCGCGGCGTCGGCTGCGCCCGATGCCCCGGCCCCGGCCAACGGCCAGGAGGACGCCGCGCTCACCCCCGAGGAGCGGGCCAAGCTCCTCGAGGAGCTGCGCAAGGAGACCGAGGCGCTGAAGACTTTTCAGGGCGAGAATCCGCTGATCTTCCCCAGCGTCGACCAGGCGTCGGTCGCGAGCGTGGTCGCCGACTGGACCGGCATTCCGGTCGGCCGGATGGTGCGCAACGAGATCGAGCAGGTGCTCAAGCTCGCCGACATCCTGGAGCGGAGGGTCATCGGCCAGCGGTCGGCGCTGGAGACGATCGCCCGCCGGATCCAGACGAGCCGGGCGCGCCTCGACAATCCGAACCGGCCGATCGGCGTGTTCATGCTGGTCGGACCGTCCGGCACCGGCAAGACCGAGACTGCGCTGACGCTCGCGGAGGCGCTCTACGGCGGCGAGCACAACCTGATCACGATCAACATGAGCGAGTTCCAGGAGGCGCACACCGTCAGCACGCTGAAGGGGTCGCCGCCCGGATACGTCGGCTACGGCGAGGGCGGGGTGCTCACCGAGGCGGTGCGCCGGCGCCCCTATAGCGTCGTGCTGCTGGACGAGGTGGAGAAGGCACATCCCGACGTCCACGAGATCTTCTTCCAGGTCTTCGACAAGGGCTTCATGGAGGACGCCGAGGGCCGGTTCATCGACTTCAAGAACACGATCATCCTCCTCACCAGCAACGCGGCCCAGGACGTGATCATCAACCTGTGCAAGGACCCGGAGTTGTTGCCGACGGCCGAGGCGCTCGAAAAGGCAATGCGGGGTCCGCTGGTGAAGGTGTTCCCCGACGCCCTGCTCAACCGGCTCATGGTCGTCCCGTACTACCCGATCTCGATGGAGATCATGAAGGCGATCATCGCGCTCAATCTCCGCCGGGTGGAGCGCCGGATCCTCGATAACCACAAGATCCCGTTCGCCTACGATCCCGCGGTGATGGACCTGATCGCGAAGCGCTGCACGGAGTTGGAGCGCGGCGCCCGCCTCGTGGACGCCATGATCACGAACCAGTTGCTGCCCGACATCGGTCGCGAGCTCCTGAGCCGGCTGGCGGATGGCCGCGAACCGAAGGGCATCCACCTCGGGGTCAAGGAGGACGCGTTCACGTTCACCTTCGATTAAAGCGGTTTGAGGAATTAGGTAGCCGCGAGCGCCAGCGAGTGGACGGCGATCACCAAAGGCCGGCATCGGCGAGGCCGGCTAAAGCGGGTGCCTTGAGGCTGTCCACGGGCCGATCCGGACCCGGGGAAAAGGCGGCGGGAGGCTCGGTCCGACAAGAACCAGCCTCACATCGCGATGAGCACCTTCACCTGGCTGGGGGCGATCTGCGCCCCCGACGGCATGTTCGCGTTGGACCCGTTGTGCGCGGTCATGCCTGTCAGGTGGACGCAAGCCTTGCCTTCGATCTTCACCTTGGAGCTGCCCTTCTTGAACACGATCTTGTCCATGTTCTTGCCGGAGACCACGCCACCGGCGGTCCCCGCCTCGTCGCCTTGGGACGATGGGATCTCCGATCCTTCCACCACGACCAGCATCCCGCCGATCTTCACCTTGGTCGACGTCTTGGATGCGGTTGAGAGCTGGCCGATATTCGGGTACGGAATCGGAACGGGCGGCGCCGGGGGTGCCGGCGTCTTGCAGACGTCGGGCATGCCCATGCACATGCCGCCGGCTTTGGTCGATGCGGGGAGTCCCATGGTTGGAAGCGTTAACCCAAGAGGATCTGTTTGCCGTCGATCTTGAAATCCTCGCCGGCGTTCAGGAAGGCGTCGCGCGCCTGCAGGTGGCAACTGCCCTCGACCAGCGTCCGCGTCCGCCCGGCCTGCAGTTGGTTGAGCTCCTCCACCGATTGATACACGTTCTTCGCCTTCGCGGTCACGGTGTCGGCCTGCGTCTCCAGGCGGCGGGCGCGGAGCGAGATCTTCCGGGCCGACTGGAACGCGATGTTGCCCTTTTCCGTGCGGAACTCGAGGTCGCCCTCGGCGACGTTCACAATCGTCTTGCCGGAAGCGGGATGGTACTCAACGACGAGGCCGCCCTCGCGGGAGTGGAGTTGGACGACTTCCTCACCGGCGGCTTGTGCGACCCGCACCGCCGCTCCGGACGCGGTGGTGATCTGCGAAGGCGCGGTGGCGGGCGTTGCGGCGGGGGCGTCGAGCAATCCCAATACGTAGATGTCGTGCTGAGATTGCGCGAGCACGAGCGTGAGCGCCCCCGCCCGGAGCGACGTGGGCACGGCCGAGGTCAGACGGGCCCAGCCGCGGCCGGTCTGTTGGTCGCGGGTCCACTGCACCAACGCGCGGCGTCCGGGTTCGTCCACCTCGAGGACGGTGGCCGGCCCGACATATCCGGTCGCAGCGCTTGGGACTGCGAGATTTGCGGCCACCGGGTGCGGGCTCGTCGGGATGTGCTTCACCGCCGGGTGTTCGTGGCGGCGGGACTCGGGCGGAATGCGGTAGGATCGGGCGCCGGCGGCGCGCGGGGGATTCGTGGTGACCATGATGGCGGGTGGTTAAGGGTTGTCGGGCGGAGGCGGCGTCCAGTCTTCGGCGGCGGCGAGGTCCTTGTTGGTTCCTCTCACTAGCTTGCGGTTTGCCCGGGTCCAGATGGCGCCGTCATCGTTGATCCGGTGCAGGTTTGCCTGGCGCAGATTCGCCTCGGAGAAATCGGCGCCGGTCAGGTTCGCGTGCGAAAGGTCGGCGAAGGGCAGGGTGGCGGCGGCGAAGATCGCGGCCGTTCCGTTCACCTTGGTCAGGCCGGCGCGGACCAGCCGCGCCCGGGTCAGATTGGCCTCCTGCAACGTGGCACCG
>JBJKRV010000395.1:0-4064 GCA_046704465.1 Opitutaceae bacterium
ATCCCGATCCGCTCGATTACGCCCACCACACCGTGGCGCGACTCATCGAACGCTACCCCACGTTCGGCATCTGCATGGGCAACCACATGATCACCCATGCGCTCGGCGCCAAGACCTTCAAACTCAAGTTCGGACACCGCGGCGCCAACCAGCCGGTGAAGAACCTCGACACGGGCCGGGTCGCGATCACCGCGCAGAACCACGGGTTTGCAGCGCGGCCCGAGGATCTCGAGCGGCGCGGCGCCCGCGTCACCGAGGTCAACCTCAACGACGGCACCGTCGAGGGACTCCGCCACAAGGAGCTGCCCGTCTTTTCCGTGCAGTACCACCCCGAGGCCTCCCCGGGGCCGCACGACGCCGATCCGCTCTTCGTCGAATTCCACCGCCTGATTGAGCAGCGCAAGGCGGGGAAGATCTGAGCCGGCCGGGCGCTCACCCTCCCAGCCACGCTTCGAATTTCTTCGCGTCCTCCGGCGTGTCCACGCCGATGGTCGGATCCTCGGTCACGCCGACCTTGATGTCGTACCCGTTCTCCAGCACGCGCAACTGTTCGAGCTTCTCGATCTGCTCGTACCGTCCGTGCGGCAACGTCGGGAAGCTCTCCAGCAGGTCCGCCCGGTAGGCGTAGAGCCCCAGGTGCTTGTAGCACGGATTGGCCGCCACCCACGCATCGTCGATCGTCAGCCCCAGGTCGCGGGAGAACGGCAGGCGCGAGCGCGAAAAGAACAGGGCCCGGCCGGTGCGGTCGAACACGACCTTGACCTGGTTCGGATTGTAGAAGTCCACGACCCGCTTGAAGGGCGTGGCCAGCGTCGCCATCGGCGCGCCGCCGTCCAGCAACTGCGCCAGGGCCCGGATCTGGGCGCCCGTCACCAGCGGCTCGTCCGCCTGGATGTTGATCACCCGGTCCGCCCGCACCGTGCGGTTGGCCTCGGCCAGGCGGTCCGTGCCGCTGACATGGGCCGGCGACGTCATGAGCGTTTTGCATCCGTGCGCGACAAGCACCTCCTGCAGCATCCCGTCGTCCACCGCGAACCACAGCGGGATCTCCGGGGCCTCGGCGGCGATGCGGTCGGCCACCCACAGCAGCAACGGCTTGCCCTTGATGGGATGCAGCAACTTGCGCGGGAAACGGACCGATTCCAGCCGGCAGGGAACGATGATCGCGGTCGTGGACATTCTCGCCCGCAGGCTGGCAGGATGGTTTTTGGGTTGCAAGGCGGGTCGGGGGCGGGAGAGATTTCGCCCCCGACTCTCGCCGTTCATGGATCAAGCCGAAGCCACGCCCAACGCGCAACAATACGTCAAGGAGCTAACCGTATTGAACAAGATGGGCATTCATGCGCGCCCCGCCGCCATGGTCGTGCGCATCACGAACAAGTACAAAAGCGACGTGTTCGTGGAAAAGGACGAGGAGCAGGTCAACGGCAAGAGCATCATGGGGCTGATGATGCTGGCCGCCGGCAAGGGCTCGACCGTCAAGTTCATCGCCACCGGCGAGGACGCGCCGCAGATGCTGGCCGAGCTCGAGCAGCTGTTCGCCCGGAAGTTCGAGGAAGCCTAGGTTCCGGCGGCGCCGGGACCTAAATGCCGAAGAACGCCCTGGCGTTTCCAGTGGTGACGGACCCGAGTTCGTCCAGTCCCACGCCGAACAGCCCGGCACAGAACTCCGCCGTGTGGCGCACGTAGGCCGGCTCGTTGGGCTGGCCGCGATGCGGCATGGGGGCGAGGTACGGCGCATCCGTCTCCACCATCAGGTGTTCCAGACCCTGCCGGCGCGCCGCCGCGCGCACCGGCTCCGCGTTCTTGTAGGTGATGATGCCGGTGAATGAACCGCGCCCGCCCCGGGTCCGCAGCGCCTCCATCTCCGCCGCCCCTTCGCTGAAGCAGTGAAAAACGACGCGCCGCCAGTCGACACCGCTGGCGTCGATCATCTCCACACACTCGGCAAACGCGCCGCGCGAATGCACGACGACCGGCGCGCCGCGTTCCTTCGCAAAGGCGAGTCCGGCGGCGAAGGCCGCCCGTTGACGCGCAAAAACGGGGCCGGCGGCGGCGGGATCCTTTGGCAGATGGAATCGGTCGAGGCCGATCTCGCCGACCGCCACGGGTGTCGCGCCGGCCGGTCCCCGCCAGAACGCCGCCATTTGCGACAGCGCGGCCTCCCAATGCTCGTCCACGGAGCAGGGATGCAGACCGACGCTGTAGTGCACCAAGCCCGGGTGGCCGCGGGAGAGATCGCGATACAGCGTCCAGTCATCCGGTGCGGTGCCGATGGCGATCATCGCCTCGACCCCGGCGGCCTGCGCGCGCGCCAGTATCGCCGGCAGGTCGCCGCGCCGCGCGAAGCCGTCGAGGTGCGTGTGCGTGTCGATCAGGCCCATGAGGGAAATCCCAAACTCCAAAGCTCCAAACGCCAAACCAAGTCTGCTGAAAACCGAAGGGCTTTGGCGTTTGGCGTTTTGGAGTCTGGCGTCTCAACTCCGGTAGAGCGGCAGGTAGCGCTCCTTCAGGTAACGCAACAGCGGCTGCGGCGTGAGCTCGGCGCCGGTGACCACGCGGACCAGTTCCAGCGTGTCGTACCGCCGGCCCTGTTCGTGCACGTTGCGCCGCAGCCAGCCCAGCAGCCGCGAAAAGTCGCCCCGGGCAAAGTCTTCCTCGAGGCCCGGCAGGTCGGACAGCGCGCGGTACCAGAGCTGGGCCGCGATCATGTTGCCCAGGCAATAGCTCGGAAAATACCCGAACATCCCCGCCGACCAATGCACGTCCTGCAGCACGCCCTCGCGATCGGACGGCGGCTGCAGGCCCAACAACTCCTGCGCCAGCGCGTTCCACGCCGCGGGCAGATCCGCCACCGCGAGTGTGCCGGCAAACAGCCGCTTCTCCAGCTCGAAGCGGAGGATGATGTGGAGGTTGTAGGTCACCTCGTCCGCCTCGACCCGGATGAGTGTCGGCTGCACCGCGTTGACCGCGAGATACAGTTCGTCGGTCGACACCGCGCGCAGTTGCTCGGGGAAGGCCGTGCGGAACGGCCCTTCGAAATGGCGCCAGAAGGGCCGGCCGCGCCCGACCTGGTTTTCCCACATCCGGCTCTGGGATTCGTGCACCGCCATGCCCACCGCCTGGCCCAGCGCCGTGCCCTGATGCTCCAGCCGCGTGCCCTGCTCGTAGAGCCCGTGCCCCGTTTCATGGATGGCGCCGAAAAGCGAGCTGAGGGGCAGGTCCTCCTTGAACCGGGTGGTCATCCGCACATCGGCGCCGGATCCTTCGCAGAACGGGTGCAGCGACACGTCGATGCGCCCGCGGCGATAATTGAACCCGATCCGTTCCGTGACCTGGCGCAGGAACGCCCGCTGGCCGTCCACCGGGAACCCGCGCAGGATGTCGGTCCGGGCCTTGACCGGCGAGGAGACGATCTCCCGCATCAAGGGCACCAGGCCCGCCTTCAGTTCGCCAAACAGCCGGTCGATCACGGCGGCGGTCATGCCGGGGTCGTGCCGGTCGACCATGTAGTCGTACGGCGCGGCGGCGTAGCCGAGGTAGCCGGCCTCCCGCTTCGCCAGCTCGAGGTGCTTCTGCAAAAACGGGGCAAAACCGGCAAAGTCCGATTTCGGCTTGCAGGCCGCCCAGGCGTGAAAGGCCTGGCTGGAGTGCTTCGCCTTTTCGCTGACGAACTCGGACGGCAGCTTGGTCAGCCGGTCGTAGTCGCGCCGGGCGATCCGCACCACGACCGCCTGGTCGGGTGTCAGCTTCGCCCCCGGGCCTTCGAGCAGGGCCAGCAGCTCGCCGATCCTCGGCTCGGCCGCGGCCGCGTGGGCCTGCTCGGCCATGACGGCGAGCTGCTCCCCGCGGAGATCGGCGCTGTCGGGCGGCAGGTTGACCTGCTCATCCCAGCTCAACAGGCCGCCCACGGTGGCCAGCACATGGGCGCGTTTGAGTTTTGAGACCAGTTCGGCGTACGCGGATTCAGGGGTCATGCCGCGATTGAACGCAGAGAGCCCGAATTCGCCAGCGGTTTCGCTCCATGCCAAGACGGACTCGGGACCCGCCCGCGCCCGGCTCCA
>JBJKRV010000396.1:0-8238 GCA_046704465.1 Opitutaceae bacterium
TCAATGGCGCCTACGACCGGTACGGCGTCGCCCACATCTGCCTCCAGCCCCTGGTTGTGCTTGGACTCGCGTTTCTGGCCGCGGAGCTGCCGCGTCTTCCCGGGCGCCTTCGGCGCATTTTTTGGGCGGGGGTGACACTCGATTTCCTGTGCGGCGTCGCGCTGCACTTCGTCGTCGAGCATGCCGGCGCCGCCCTGCTGCGACCGGGAAGCCCCCTGCTGGCGGGCGGGCGGATCGCCCGCCACGCGCTGCCCGCGACCTGGACCGTTGTCTGGCTGAGCAATCTGCTCGCCAAGTTTTACTTCGGTTTGAGCTTTATCGGCGTCCACAGTCCGCCAACGTGGATGCTGGCGGCCTTTCTTGGTTGCCTCCTCGTGCTGGCCCTGCGCCTTGGGCCGGCCCGCACCGGAGCCATGTCCTGACCGCCGCCACGCCCGATCCGCCGCCCGCGTCCCCTCGTGAATCCCGTCCTTCGCCTGCTCGAGTGCCTCGCCATTTTTCTGGGCGTCGTTTTCGGACTGGGCCTTCCGCTGGTGCCGTCGTTGCGACTCACCTCGTCGGAGAAAATCGGGGCGGGCGCCGCCGCCGGGATCGTGGTCCTCTATTTGTTTGCCCTCCTGCGCTACTGGCTGCACCTGCCGCCGGCCGTTTGCCTGCTGGCACCGGCGCTGGCAGCGGCGGCAGTGGCGGTCCGATGGCGCGCCTGCCGGACCCTCCTGCAGGATCCGCCGGCCCGCCGCATGCTCGCCGCCTACCTGCTGGTGGCCGGCTGGTGTCTCGGATTCCTCGCGTTGGTCCGCAGCTATTCCGGCGGAGGTTGGGCGTTGGATTGGGCGGATCACTACGACCGCGCCCGGCTTTTTCTGGATCTCTGGCCGGCCCGCACGGCCCTTTACGGAGGAGACCATCTCACCACCCGCCCCCCACTGGCGAACGCCGTCACCTCGGTGTTTCTGGGCCTGACCGGCACGGAGTTCGGTTTCTTCCAGGTCTTCACCAGTCTCGCCAACTCGCTGGTCTTTCTGCCGGTCTGGCTTTTCGCCGGCCGCTTCGGCCGCTCGGCTCCCCGGGCGCAGGCGGCGCTGACCGTGCTGTTCATGCTCAGTCCGTCGGTGCTGGAGAACTGCACGTTCGCCTGGACGAAGCTCATCACCGCCTTCTTCGTCCTCATCAGCCTCTACTTCTACCTGCCGGCGCTCGCGACCGGATCCTGGCGGCGGTTTGCCGCCGCCTTTCTTTTTCTTGCGGCCGGCTTTCTCGCCCATTACTCGGCCGGCCCCTATGCCGTGGCACTGGTGGCCGCGTACTTCGTCTGGCAACGGCCGCGCTGGCGGCAGCCGGCATTCTGGGGCAACACGGTGCGCTGCGCCCTGCCTGCGGCGCTCCTGCTGGCCACGTGGTTCGCATGGGCCATCGGAGTGTTCGGCGTGCGCCAGACCTTTCTCAACAACACCTCGGTCACCGAGTCCACCGCCCACTCCTTCCGGAGCTTCGTCCACGAAAAGAGCCTCAATCTCGTCCATACCCTCATCCCGCACCCGTTCCGGCCGGTGAATCATGAACTCATCGAACAGACCAGCCGGCTCGGCTACGTGCGCGATTATTTCTTCCAGCTCTACCAGGTCAGCCTGCCGGTGATGTGCGGCACCATCGGCGGCCTCACGCTGCTGTGGCTGCTGTGGCGGAGCTGGCGCGAGGCCCGCCTGCGGCCGGCCGACCCGCCCCGCTCCTTCTGGCTGTGGTTCGCCGCCTGCACCATCGTGCTCGGCACGGCCGCCTACGGCGGCATCGACGCCTGGGGGGTGGCACATCTGTGCCTGCAAAGCCTGATCGGACTCGGGCTGGCCCTTCTGGCCGCCCGTTTTGATACCCTGCCGCGCTGGTGGCGGCTCGGTCTGGCCGCCGGTGCGACGGTCGACTTCATTCTTGGCGGCGTCCTGCAATTCTACCTTGAAGACCTGTACTTCTCGCCGGCCGAGGTGCTGCGCAACCGCGCGCTCTTCCTGCTGCACGAATACGGCCCCAGCATGTGGGTGAACCTCTGGGCCAAGGTGCTGCACGGCTACGAATTCGTGGGGGACTGGCCGATTTCACGTTTGCTGCTGCTCACGCTGCTCGCGTGCCTGTTTGCGCTCGCCCTGCACCGTTTGTGGCGGGAACATCCGCTCGCCGTCACGAGCGCGCCCGACGGCCGCGACTGACGCCCCGCCTCCCGCCGGCAGAAGTCAACCCGATCCCGCATCCGCCGGCCGCCAATTTGCCAACGCCTCCGCCGTTCCCAACGAGTCCCTCCGACGCGCGCCGCGACGGATACCTCGCCGGCCTTCTCGCCGTGGCCGCGGTGGCGACTGCCGCCTGGCTGTGGTTGTGCTGGTGCCTGTTTCCGCTGCGGGATTGGAACGACGTCCGCCTGGCTCCTTCGCTCGCGCTGGCCCGCGGCGTGTCGTTTTACCCCGGCCTGCACTCGGGGGCCGTCACCACCTGGATTTACGGTCCTTTGCCCGTGCTGCTTTGGCTGCCGGCCGCCCTGGCCCGCACGGCCGCGGGTGCCATCGAGGCCGCCGGCGCCATCAACCTTCTCATCACCGTCGCCGCCGTGCTGGCCGTCTGCTGGATGTGGCCCGCGCCGGAGGGCACAACCGCCGGCTGGCGGGAGCGCGGAGTCGCCACCGTCCTCGCACTCGCCATCTGGCCCTTCGCCGCCTTCCAGTACCTGCAGGCCGACAACGTCGCGGTGGCGCTGGGGCTGTTGGCCAATCTCTGGCTGATCCGCCAGCCGACGCGAGGGGGCCGTTGGGGGGCGGCGTTGCTTGCGATGGCAGGCCTGGCCTGCAAACAGACCTCGGTCGGCATCGCCGCCGCCCAGATCGTCTGGCTCGCGATCACCGTCGACCGCCGCGAAGCCGCGCGCCATCTCGGGCGATGCGCGGCCTGGGGCGGCCTGCTGGCGGGCGGGATGGCCGCGAGTTTCAACTGGAACGGCATCTGGACCAACCTCGTGGCGGTGCCGGAGCACCTGCCGTGGGCGCCACACCCGCTTGCCCGGATCCTGCACCAGGCACCGGCGCTGACGATCCAACTCGTCGTGCCGGCATTGGTCCTCAGCCTGGGCCGGGCGAAGCTCTGGTCGCGCCGGTCGGTGCTGCTGCTGCCCTCGCTGGCCTGGCTCCTGGCCCTGCCCCTGAATGCCGCCGCCTTTCTGAAGTTCGGCGGGACTCTCAATTCCCTGCAGGGATTCACCTTCTGGCTGACGCCGGCGCTCGTCGCCGGCATCGCCCTCGTCCGCGGCCGCCGGCAAGCGCACGCCTGGCTCGCCGGTGCGACCCTGGCCGCGGCGGCCATCTGCGGTCTCCGGTATTTCCGCTCCAGTCCCCGGCCGCTGGCACCGATGGTCGAGCAATACCGGGAAGCGAAGGTGTTCGCCGCCGCGCTGCGGGGCCGGATCTGGTTTCCGTGGAATCCGCTGGTGACCATCTACAGCGAGGACCGTTTCTACGATGTCGAGGACGGCATCACCATGCGCTACCTCGCCGGCGATCCGCTGTCGCGCCGACAAGCCTGGCGGGGCCTGCCCTCGCACCTCGACGTGATCGCGCTGCCCCGGTGGCAGACCACCTGGGGATTTGCGCTCCGGTTCGCACCGCCGAAAACCAAAACCAAGCCCTTCGGACTGTGGACGCTCCACGTCTGGCCGCCGGGCCGCGGCGTCAAACGCGGAATCGGCCGCCTGCAGCCTTCGCCACGGAGATTCTCGGCCCATGCATGATCTCGTGATCGCGCTGCGCGCCGGTTTCCTCGCGCCCCTTGCGTTCCTGCTTCCCGGCTGGCTCGTGGCCCGCCGCGCCGGTGCGCCCGTGCCGCTGCTCGGCGCCTTCCTCGTCTCGTGCGTGCTCTGGTTCTACCTCGTGCTCGGGTGCGACGCGGTCGGGCTGACCCTGGACCGACGCCTTCTCGGCGGCTGGGTGGTTGTCTGCCTGATCGTCGCGGCGTGGTCGCGCGGACGATCCCCGGCCGCACGTTCCGAGGCCCGGCTCCCGCCGCGCCCGCGCGGCGCCACCTGGTGGTGGGTGCCAGCGGCCGCCATCGGCCTGCTGTCGATCGCCGCTCGTGCGATCATCGATCCGCTCTCCGGGTGGGACAACGTGTTCCGATGGGACTACCTCGCCCGCGCGCTCCTCGCCCAGGGCCATTTCCATTTCTATCCGCCGGTCACCGCCCACGACTTCGGCATCTACGCATGGTGCGACGGCATTCCACCGCTCGTGCCTCTGCTCAACGTGTGGCTCTACCTGGTGGGCGGGTCGCTGCAGCCCGTGGTGACCTCGGTGCGTGTGATCGCCGAGGCCCTGCTCGTCGGCGTCGCCGTGTTCCGCCTGGCGGGTGAAATCTGGGGGGAAGACGGCGGCTGGCCTGCCGTCGGATTGCTCGCCACCAGCGCCCTGGCCTCGTGGAGCATCGCCATGGGTCAGGAAAGCGGCATGCTGGCGCTTGCCCTGCTCGCCCTCGTGCTGTTTCTCGAGCATCATCGCCGCCAGCCGCGGACGGGAACCGCCGTTTGGGCCGGGATCGCGGCCGGAGTCGGTGCGCTCAGCCGCGACTATGCCCTGGCCCTCATCGTGCTCGGGGCCGCGGTGGTGGCATCCCGCCGCCCACGGCGGAATCTCGCCGCCTACCTGGCCGCCGCCCTGCTCGTCGCGCTGCCATGGTATGGACGCAACTGGCTTCACACCGGCAACCCGATCTATCCCCTGACCCTCGGCGGCCTGCTGCCCGGCAACCTCGCCTACTCGGCCCTGCTGCAGTCAATCGGAGCCTATTGGGGCTTCGGCGCGCACCACCAGCACTTCTGGCGCCTCGGCGCCGATCTCCTCGTGCTCACTGGAGCCGTGGCCACCGCGGCCGCGGTGGGCGGCTGGAAGGCGGGGCGACGCGCGTGGCCCGTCTGGGCCGCCTGCGGGTTGATGGGCGCCCTGTGGCTCTGGTCGGTGCCCTACACGGCCGGCGGGACGAACTATTCGCTGCGCGTGCTGGCCCCCGCGGTCGCGGTCATCGCCGCCCTCGGCGGCTGGCTCGGCTCGCGCGCCCTGCACCGCCGCGCGCGCACTGCATTCGCGATTTTCGGACTGCTGCTGGCGCTTGACGCGGGCCGCCGGGCCTGGTTCCTCCCGTACCAGCCGCTGGCCTCGCCGCTCTCCTGCTCGATGGAGCCGTGGCGGCAGGTGCGCGACGCACTGCGACAGTTTCAAAACCAAAACGCCTGGCAACCGTTGATCGACACCGCCGACGGCGGAATCATCGCGGCCGTCGATAACGTCTCCCTGCACACCGCAATCAGCCAGCGGGGCGGTCGCGCCGCCCTGTTGTTCTCGCCGCAATTCGCCCCCTGCTTCGATCCGACGCTTTCCTTCACCGACGTCCTGGCCAGGCTGCGCGGAAGCGGCGTGCGCCTGTTTCTTCTCAACACGGATGATCCGGTGGTACACGGTGTCATCCAGCGCTGCCCGTTTCTTCGCGTGCTGGTGGCCCGTTTCCAGCGTTCCAGCCGGATCGACGACCTCGATGTTTATGACCTTGCCGCGTTGCGGCCCCGCCATCCGTGACCCTGCCGATGACATCCGTGCGTGATTCCGGTCCCCGGCAGCGGGACCTGGCAGGGGGCACGGCGCTGGGCCTGGCCCTGGCGTTTGCCGCCCTCTGGCTGTGGGTCTGCTGGTGCCTCTTTCCCGTCAGCCCGTGGAATGACCTGCGGCTCGCACCATCGTTTGCGCTCTCGCGAGGCGTGCCGGTTTATCCGGGGGTGCAGTCCGGGCCGGTGAGCACGTGGATCTACGGACCGCTGCCGGTGCTGCTGTGGTGGCCCGCCACGTGGGCGGCGAGCGCCGCACACGCCGTCATGGCCGCCGGTGCAATCAACCTGATCGTTGCCTTGGGCGCGATCGCGGCGGTTTGCGCATTCTGGCCCGCCCCGGCCGGAAAATCCCTCCCGGTGTCGCACCGGTTGCTGGCGGCGGCGGCGGCCGTCGCTTTGTGGCCGCGCGCCGTATTCCAGTTCCTGCAGGCCGACAACGTGGCCGAGGCCCTGGGCCTCCTTTCGCTGCTGATTCTGCTGACCGCCCGCTCGCGCCGCGGGCGCTGGAGCGCGGCCGCGCTGGCGGTCGCCGGACTTGCCTGCAAGCAGACGTCCATCGGGGTCCCGCTGGCGGAAATCGTCTGGCTCGGCCTGACCGCCGGATGGAAGGAAGCCGGGCGGCACGCCGGACGCTGCCTGATTGTCGGCGTCGTGCTCGCCGGAGTCTTCATCCCGGCTTTTGGCTGGCAGGGTCTCCGCCTCAACCTGCTCGGGGTGCCGGGCCATCTCCCGTGGGTGCCGCAACCGGGCCACCGCCTGCTCGAACACCTGCCGGCGCTCGCCGTGCAACTGCTGGCACCCCTCGTTTTGATCGTCGCGTTCCGCCGGTCCTGGCTGAGCCGCGGCTCCACCATGCTGCTGCCTTCCCTGGCGTGGGCCTTCTCGCTGCCGACCGGCCTCGCGGCCATGTTCACGATCGGGGGCAACCTGAATTCGCTGCAGGGTTTCACCTTGTGGCTGCCGCCCGCCCTCCTCACCGGCCTGGCGTTCCTGCCCGCGCGTCCGGTTCGAACCGTCATGACCGTCGTCACCGCGCTCGCCACCGCCGGCGTCTGCGCCGCCCGGATCTGGCGCATCCCCTCGGTTTCCTTCCGTCCGCTGGTTGAGCACTACCGGCAGGCCGACGCCCTGGCCCGCTCGTTACCCGACGAGATCTGGTTTCCGTGGAATCCGCTTGTGACCATCTACCGCGACGGACGGTTCTACCACGTCGAGGACGGGCTGTACATGCGGCTGCTGTCCGGTTACCCGCTCACCGTCGCCCATCTCTACCAGGACCTGCCGCGCCACCTGTGCGTCATCGCCCTGCCGCGGGATGGAGCCACCTGGGGCCTGGCCGCCCGGCTGGCTCCCCCGGGTGCGGAGGTGAGCAATTTCGGCCTTTGGACGCTGCGCTCCTGGACGCCGGCGGCAGAGGCGCATTCCCCGCGCCCAAACGGGAACGCCATTCGTCAAAACCATGGAAATCGCGCCCCGAAGACTCAGCGATCTTGAGCCTGACCGCCCTTGCGGATTCGGATGGTATCCGGCCTGCGCGCGCCGGATCCTTCCTGTTTCGTCCTGACGAATGGATTCGAGCCTCCCTGGAAAGGACCGCCTCGGGCATCCCATGTCGACAGCATCCGCCAACCCGATCACTTCCCGCGTTCGCGCGTTCGCCGCAATTGCCGCTGCGCTGATCGCCCTCGCGTGGCTGTGGACCTGCTGGTGTGCGTTCCCCGATTCCGCCTGGAACGATCTGCGCCTGGCGCCCGCGTTCATGCTGGCCCGAGGCGTGCCCGTCTATCCGGCCGCGCACACCGGTGTGATCACGACCTGGATGTACGGCCCGCTGCCGTTGATCCTGTTGTTGCCCGCAACCTGGGCCACGAGCGCCTTTCACGCGGTGATGACTGCCGGGGCGATCAACCTCGGCGTCTCGCTTGCCGCCATCCTGCTCGTCTGCTGGTTCTGGCCGGTCACCGCGGATGGCGGCGGCCCGGGCATCTCCGGCCGGGTGCTCGCGGCGGCGCTCGCCGTTCTGCTCTGGCCCTGGGCATCGTTCCAATTTCTCCAGGCCGATAATCTCGCCGTGGCCCTCGGCCTGCTGGCGAATCTGCTCCTGATCCGCGCCCGCAGCGACGTCGTCCGCTGGGGCGCCGCGCTTCTGGCCGTAGCTCCGCTCGCCTGCAAGCAGACTTCGGCCGGCGTGATTGTCGCCCAACTGGTCTGGCTGGGCGTGACGCTCGGGGGACGGGCGGCGTGGCGGCACGGACTTCGCGCCCTCGTCGCCGGCCTGGCCATCCTCGGTCTCATGCTGCTCTCCTTCGGCTGGTCCGGCCTGTGGTACCACCTCGTGGTCGTGCCCTCGCGGATTCCCTGGACAGTCGGACCGGGAATGCGCCTGTTGTTCCACGCTTCGGAACTCGGCGTGCAGCTCCTGCTGCCGGCCCTCCTGCTGGTCGTTTTCCGCCGGGCCTTCTGGAGCCGGAGCTCGACCCTGCTCCTGCCGTCGCTCACCTGGCTCTGCGCGCTGCCGGCCGGGCTGGCGGCGTTCCTCAAGGCGGGAGGCACGGTCAATTCGCTGCAGAGTTTCCCCTTGTGGCTGCCGGCGGCGCTCGTGGTCGGCG
>JBJKRV010000397.1:0-8945 GCA_046704465.1 Opitutaceae bacterium
GGCCACGCCCAGGCCGAAGACCATGCCGGCCCAGTGCATGCCCATGGGGTTGTTGTTCGCCGAACCCATGCTGGCCCACAGGCTGGTGTAGTTGGTGTGCGGGTGCTCGGCGGTGATGCGGGCCATCATCCCGCTCCAGCCGCCGGACTCGATCAGCCCCAGGATCGGCACCAGCAGCAGTCCCAGCCAGATGAGGAAGAACTGCAGGACCTCGTTGAGCATGGCCGAGATCAGCCCGCCCAGGGCGACGTAGATCGCCACCGTGATCGAGGAGACCCAGATGCTGAAGTTCAGGTCCCAGCCCAGGAGCAGTTCGAGCATCTTGGCCATCGCGAACATGTTCACCCCGCAGACCATCACCGTCATCAGGGTGAAGGAGAGCCCGGAGAAGACGCGCGAGTCGTTGCCGTAGCGCAGGTGGAGGTAGCCCGGCACCGAGTGGGTCTTGCAGACGTAGTAGAAGGGCATCATCACCACCGCCAGAAACACGATCGCGGGGATGGCCCCGATCAGGTAGGCGTGGGCCCCGAGCATGCCGTACTGGTAGGCCATGGCGGACCAGCCCATGGTCTCGAGCGAGCTCAGGTTCGCCGAGATGAAGCTCAGCCCCGCAATCCAGGCCGTCATCTTCCGGCCGGCCAGGAAGAAGTCCTCCCCGGTCGAGGCGTACTTCTTCAGATAGAAGCCGATGCCCAGGCAGAAGGCGAAATAGACAACGACGATGACCAGATCGACGGGCGAGAGCGAAAGCAGGCTCTTGTGCGCCGACGACGCGACCGCCAGCAGGGGCAGGGGGTACATGAGTGCGGTAATCGGTGCCGGATATCGCCCGGCCCGTCAAGCGCGGCCCGCAAAAGGTCCGCTCACCAGCGCAGACTGATCAAGGGGAAGCTGAAGGTGGCCGGCGCGTGCGGCGTGGTCGTGGTCCAATACGGGGCCGACACGAAGGCCAGCTGCACATCGTGGCGCAGGTTCACGTGCAGCAGGCTGCGCTCCCGCGGCACGGCGCGCGCGGACAACGCCCGCTTCAGCTCCTTCACGGCGAGTCCCACCGAGGGCAGCGCCAGCTTGCCGGTCGCCGTAGCCTGCTCCGTGGTGGCCGCGATCGTCCGGTGATGGGCCGGCTTCTCCCCGAGGGGCGCAGTCGCCTTTGGCTTTTGCGTCGGTGCTGCCAGCAGTCCCAGTGGCAGAAGCAGGCATGCGATGGATGCCAACCGCCTCATGCCCCAACTCTACACCTCAATCCAGCGCTTTCAACAGGACGCGCGAATTCCTTCCGCTCTCCTCGTACTGCTTGAGGCGGGCCTCCGGCAGGGCGGATTTGTCGGCCTCGGAGAAGCCGCAGGACGAAATGAAGAAGGAAAAGCTCTGGGTCGAGAGGGCGAGCGCCTTGGTGGCCCCGCGCTCCATCGCGATCTTGCAGGCGTAGTCCACCATCTTCCGGCCGATGCCCCGGTTCTGGTAGAACCGCAGCACGTACAGCGAGCCGATCTCCGCGAGGTCGGGCTTGTCGGGGAAGAAGGTCACGGAGACGCACGCGATCAGGTTCTCGTCGATCTCGAACACCGAGAACTGGTCGATGTTCTTCTCGATCGCCTGCTGCGTCCGGTAGATCAGCTCCTCGCGCTTCACCGCGTTGCGCGTCAGGTTGTGGATCAGGCGCACGTCCCGCCGCGTCGCCCGCCGGATCTGCTGGTAGTCGTTGCCGTAGATCAGCGTGCCGACGCCCTCGTTGGAGAAGATCTCGTTCAGCAGGCCGTCGCAGACGCGGCCGTCGAGCAGGTGCACCCGGGTCGTGCCGGTCTCGATCGCCTTGACGGCGTGCAGCGCCTTGCTGTGGGTCTCCGGCGAAACCGAATCCGGGTGCTCGCGGAGGAGTTCGCGCAGGGCCTCGACCGAGATCTCGCGCCGCAGGTCCCCGTTGATCGCCAGGCCCGGCTGCTCGGCGAGAAAGATGATCTTGCTCGCCTGCAGCGCCTCGGCCAGCTCGGCCGCCAGCAGGTCGGAGTTGACCCGCAGCGAGTGTCCGTCGGGCGCGAAGCCGATCGGCGAGAGGATCGGCACAATGTCGGCGTTGATGAGGTGGAGGATGAACTCCTTGTCGACGCGGTCGACCTTGCCGGTGAACTGCTGGTCCACGCCCTTGATGATCCCGACCGGGATCGAGCGGATGGAGTTCGTGATCGCGCACTTCAGGCCGTTCTGGGTCAGGCCCTCGAGGATGAGGTGCGAGACGCGCGCCGAGGCGCGGATCGCGAGGTCGAGGGTCGCGGCGTCGGTCACGCCGGTGCCCCGCGAATCGCTGATCGGGATCTTGCGCTGCGCCGACAGCGCCTCGATCTGCTGGCTGATGCCGTGCGCCATCACGACCTTGATGCCGAGGCTGCGCAGCACGGCGATGTCGATGAGCAGATTGCTGAAGTTGTCGTCCGCCACGATGGCGCCGTCGAGGGCGATGACGAAGATCTGGCCGTGGAACCGCGGCACGTACTTGAGGATGCCGCGCAGGTCGGTCGGCTTGATGGTGGCGATGGGGTTGCCGTTGCTCATGAAGGTGGCGGGGGCGTTTTCGTTCAATCGCGCCGGCACGTCAATGGGGATTCGGCCCGGGGCCGCCGCGGCGTCAGGGCACCGTGAACTCCCAGTGTTTCGAGTTGCTCCGCCCGCAGAGCGTGAGCGCGTAGTGTCCGGACGGCAGGCGGCTCAGCGGGACCGCGGCCAGGATCGTGTTCTCCGCGGAGCGGGCCTGCAGCTCCCCGGGGACCGGCTGAAAGTTGGGCAGCAGGAACAACTGGTCGCCGCGCCGGTAGAGGGCGACGTCGTGGATCTCGCTCGCGAGGTCGGACTCCGTGCAGACAAACTGGATCGGGTACTCGGCGCCGCTCGCCACGCGGGCGGCGGCCACGGAGTCGATGCGCTCCGGGAGGATCGGCTTGAAGATCAGCGCCCGGCCGAGCTCCGGGGGGAAGCCGCCGAATTCCGTCCGGATGGGCGCCGGCGGGGCGAACCGGCCGGCGGGCTCGGGGGCGGCGAGGCGGCGGAGCGTGACGGGAATCTGCTGGAAGCCGAGCTTGAGCAGGCGGTCGACGGTGACCTCCTCGCCCATGTCATGGTACGGCTCGAAGGGCCGGCCGCGCTTGGCGTAATGCAGCCGCAGGTAGGTGTAGGCGATGATGAAGACGACGATCGCGAGCACCACCCAGCGCATGGGCACGGGTTTGGGCGGCGGCTTGGCGGTGGACATGGCGCAGGGCGTATCTATCGGTCCGGCCGGTGGGTCCGGCAAATCAATTTGCTTCCCCCGCGGGCGGCGGTTCCCTTACCTGAGGGGTTTCCATGAAGCGCTGGACCGAGTATTTCATCCCGACCCTGAAGGAAAGCCCGGCGGACGCCGAGATCATCTCGCACCAGCTCCTGCTGCGGGCGGGGCTCGTGCGCAAGCTCACCGGCGGCCTGTACACCTACCTGCCCCTGGGACTGCGCGCCCTGCGCAAGATCGCGCAGATCTGCCGCGAGGAGATGGACCGCGCCGGCGCCCTGGAACTGGAGATGCCGCACCTCCACCCGGCGGAATACTGGCGCACCGGCCCGCGCTGGGCCGCCGCCCGCGAGATCATGTACCGGGCCGATCACGCCGGCGACGGCCAGCGCCCGCCCGCCGAGCCGGAGTTTGTGCTCGGCCCCACCCACGAGGAAATCATCACCCCGCTCGTGAAGTCCGAGCTCTCCAGCTACCGCGACCTCCCGAAGAACTTGTACCAGATCGCCACCAAGTTCCGGAACGAGATCCGCCCGCGCTACGGCCTGATGCGCGCCCGCGAGTTCGTGATGAAGGACGCCTATTCGTTCGATGCGGACGACGAGGGCGCCACGCGCAGCTACCTCGCGATGAAGGACGCCTACACGCGCTTCTTCGCGCGCTGCGGCCTCCAGACCATCTCGGTCGAGGCCGACACCCGCGTGATGGGCGGCAGCTTCTCCCACGAATTCATGGTGCCGGCCGAGGTGGGCGACGAGGACGTCGTCTACGGCGAGACTAGCGGGTACGCCGCCAACCGGGAGAAGGCGACCAGCGGGCTGGTGCCGCCGGATTTGGCTGAGGCCGATCCGGAGGGGAAACTGGAGGAGTTTGCCACGGCGGGAGTCACGACGATCGCGGCGCTGGCCGCGCCGCCTTACGGAGTTCCCGCCGCCCGCCAGTTCAAGACCCTCGTGTACGTCGGCGACGGCAGGCTGTTCGTCGTGATCCTGCGCGGCGAGGACGAGCTGGAGGAGGCCAAGCTCGGCAGCCTCGGCTTCACCCTGTGCCGTCCGGCCGCGCCGGAGGAGATCGCGCCGGTCATGGGGGCGAAGCCCGGCAGCCTGGGCGCGGTGCACGGCACCATCATCCATCCGGAAAAGCTGGCCGGGATCTACGCCGACCACGCCATCCGCCTGACGGGCAACGGCGTGACCGGCGCGAACCGCGACGGTTTCCACCTGCGGCACGTGAATGTCGGGCGCGACCTGGCGATCACGCGGTTCGGCGATTTCCGGCGGGTGCGGGAGGGCGAGCCGGACCCGAAGACGGGCGAGCCGCTGAAGATCCGCCGCGCGATCGAGGTGGGCCACATTTTCAAGCTCGGCACCAAGTACAGCGAGAAGTTCGGCGCCACCTACACCGACGACAAGAAACAGAACCTGCCGATGGTGATGGGCTGCTACGGCATCGGCATCAGCCGCACGCTGCAGGCGGTCATCGAGCAGGGGCATGACGCCAACGGCGTCATCTGGCCGTGGAACGTGGCGCCCTTTCAGGTGTTGATCGTGGTGCTCGATCCGGGCCAGGCCGACGTGGCGGCGTTCGCCGCCGAGCTCGGCGCCGCCGCCGAGGGTGCCGGCGCGGATGTGCTGCTGGACGATCGGAACGAACGCCCGGGCGTGAAGTTCAAGGATGCCGACCTGATCGGCGTGCCGCTGCGGCTCAACGTGGGCGGCCGCGGCTGGAAGGAAGGCGTCGTGGAGATGAAGGGGCGGACGGACCGCGAGGCCGTGCGCATTCCGCTTGCGGAAGCGGCCGACCGGTTGCGCGCCGCCGTCGCGGCGGCCAGGGCGGCGGCCGCATGAGCCTGCGGATTTCAGGCAAGTCCGGAACGGCGCCCGCGCCCCGGTCCGAGACGGAGCTGGCCCTGGAGGGACGGTGGCGCGTGGTCGTGCTCAACGATCCGGTGAACCTCATGTCGTACGTCGTGCTCGTGTTCCGCCGGGTGTTCGGCTTCGACGAGCCCACGGCGCGCCGGCACATGCTCGAGGTGCACGAGCTGGGACGTTCCGTGGTCTGGTCCGGCGTGCGCGAGAAGGCGGAGGCCTACGCGTTCACCCTGCAGCAATGGCAGCTCACCGCCGTCCTGGAGCCCGATGAAGCGCATTGACGTCAAGCTCAACGTCCAGGTGGTGGCGCCGCTGCTCGATCAGATCAAGGCCGTGGCCGACGAGTTGGGCGAAAGGCTCGCCGCGCCGCAGCATCTGCAGGATCTGGACGAGGACCTGCGCACGGCCTGGCAGGGCGACCTGCTGTCGGGGCAGAACGGCGACTGCCGGAAGTTTCTCGCGCTCTTCGACCATGAATTCTTCAGCGGCGGCGTGATCGCCCTCGACGAGGAGAACGCGGCCCCGGTGCTGCGCGCCTGCGCCGCCCTGCGCCTGCGGCTGCGCGCCGGCGAGTTGCAGGCGATGTCGGACGAAATGCTGGAGAGCGGGCAGCCCGACATCTCGAAGCTCGATCCCGCGATCCAGAAGGCCTTCATGAGTTACGTGTTCCTGGCCACCCTCCAGGAACTGATCATCCAACATCTCGATTCGGCGCTCCTTGATGGCTAGAGGAGATCCGCCCGCCGCCCCCGGGGATCGCTGCCCCGCTTGCGGGTCGACCCTGCCGCCGGGCCGGCCGTTCTGCAGTTCGGGCTGCGCCCTGATGGACCGGCTGCCGCGGCCGGATGAGAACGGGCACTACCCGGCCACCCGCGCCGTGATCGTCGCCGTCGCCGCGGGTTTTGTGCTCTTCAACGAGGCGCTGTTCTGGAGCCTGGCCGTGGCCGGACGGGCGGCCACGGCCGGCGTGTTTGCGCACCTGTCCGTGGGCGTCGGGAGCGTCCTGTGGGCGGGGCTGGCGTTGGTGCTGGGCCGCGCGGCGGTGTGGCGCTGGACCGACGGGCTCGTGACGGCGGCGACGCTGGCCGCCGCGATCGGCGCGCCTCTGGGCGGCGGCAGTGCGGCGGGCGCCGTGCTCGGAGCCAACGCGGCGCTGGCGTTGTGGATCGCGCGCGGCTGGGGCAAGAAAAAATTCTTTCGGAAACCGGCGCTTCCGGTTTGACCGGTCCGAGTCTGGACCTACGGTGACCGCCAACACCCTGCGGTGTTCGAGGTGCATTAATACCACGCTCTTTGCCTTTGCGATCTTCCGGGAGCCAGTCCGAAGGCGGCGGCTGCTAGGCCGTAAATCGGAAAGCAAAAGCCGTCCGGCGGCGCCCACCTGAACCTAAAAAGGATGAGAGCCTTTGTGCACACGGCACATGCGGGGTGTTGCTATTTTCGGGGGCGGAGCGCGGCGGCTGGAGGAGGGCGGGCCCGGCAACGATCTGGCGCGGGAGGTTGCTATTTTCGGCGGCGGCTCCACAAATAGGGATTCCGTTCGCCGCCGTCCCAATCGCCGATGAGCCTCATCGAAATTCAAATCCTCCATGTCCTGCACGTCGCCGGCGCCCTCGTCCTGATGGGCTGCACCTTCTATGCGTTCGCCGGGGGGCCGGAATCGCGGAAGAAGACCCTGATGTGGGCCGGCATCGCCAGCCTCGTCATGCTGCTGACCGGCCTGCGGATGTGGCAGGGTCTGTATCACTTTGCCCCCCTCGGCTGGATCTTCGTCAAGATCGTCTGCTGGCTGGGGCTGTCGGCGCTGGCGGGCATCGGCTACCGCCGCCGCGACAAGGTGGGGCTTCTGGCCGGGCTGGCCGTCCTGTTTGTCGTGATCGCCCTGATCATGGTCTATATGCAGCCGTTCTGAGCCAACGATGCTCCGGGTCTTCCGGCCCGGCGCCGGAAAGGAGAGGTCCCATGCAGATTGTCGATATCGCATTCACCGGCTACTCGGTCTCGGACATGAAGCGCGCCAAGGCCTTCTATGAGGGCCTGCTGGGCCTGCAGCGGACGCGCGGCTTCGGCCAGCTCGACGGCGACGACCAATGGGTCGAGTACGACCTCGGCACGGCCTGCCTCGCGCTCATCGCCGGCGGCGGGGAGGGGTGGCCGCCCGGATCCACCGGCGTCGCCGCCGCGCTCGAGGTGGACGATTTCCCGTGCTTCGTCGCCCGGCTGCGCGAAGCGGGGGTGAAGTTCGTGTTCGAGCCCTACGAGAGCCCGGTGTGCTGGATGGTCGTCGTCAACGATCCGGACAACAACCGCGTGGTCCTGCACCAGCGGAAGCCGCCTCCCGCCGGCGCGAAGGCCTAGAAGCGCTCCCGGCGCCGCCGTCCGTCCCGCGGTGTTCGCCGATTGCCAGCCGGCCCGATTCGGGCATGGTTGAGGTCAACTTCGGCAACGATGCCCGACGAGCCAACCAAGACCCGCCCGGCGGGTGAACTCTGCGGCGTGTGGATCGACGACGACGGGCAGGCCCGCCTGTCCGTCGCGGCCGCCGATGGCGGGCGCGAGGAGCGGGTGGACTCGTTCCGGCCGTTCGCCTGGCTCGGCGACGCGGCGGTGGTCGGTGGCCTCGGCGGCGTGGAGGTCGAGGAACTCAAGGGCGCCGGTCCGTTTCACTGGCTGGCGCACGCCGCCGGCCGCCAGCCCTACGAGGAGCTTGTGCGCGGTTCGCCGGACGGCTCCGCGATCGACTGGATCCGCCCGCTGGAAAACCAGTACCTGATGCAGCGCGAGCGGCGCCTGTACGCGGAGCTGACCCTGGCCCAGCTCCGGCGTTGCCAGCTCGACATCGAGACCGGCCACTCCGGGGAGGGATTCAGCGACGCCCGCAACGCCGGCGACCGCGTGCTCGCGATCGGCCTGCAGTTCAACGCCGGCCGGCGGCTGCTGGTGCTGGAGGAGGAGAGCGACGAGGCCGAGAAGCGCCTCCTGCTCGAGCTGAACGAGGTGCTGCAGGCGGAGGATCCGGACACGATCGAGGGCCACAATCTCTTCAAATTCGACCTCGAGTACCTGCGCCTGCGCTGCCGCCGCCACCGCGTGCCCTGCACGTGGGGCCGCTTCGGCGAGTCCGCCTCGTTCCGCAACAGCCGGCTCAAGGTGGCCGAGCGGTGGATCGACTTCCCGCGCTGCGACCTGCCCGGCCGCGCCGTGATCGACACCTACCTGCTCGTCCAGCTCTACGACATCACCACCCGCGAGCTCGTGTCGTACGGTCTCAAGGATGTCGCGGTCTACTTCGGCGTCACCGACGAGAACAGCGACGAGCGCACCTACATCGAGGGCAGCCGCATCCAGGACGCCTATCGGGCGGACCGCGCGCGCTTCCTCGCCTACCTGGCCGACGACCTGCGGGAGTCGCGGGGCGTGGCCGACCTGCTGCTGCCGACCTATTTCGAGCAGGTGAAGACGTTCCCGATCCTCCTGCAGGAGGCTACGCTGCGCGGCACCGCGAGCAAGATCGACCTGCTCTTTCTCGACGAGTATTACCGCGCCCGGCAGAGCTGTCCCACGCCGCCGGAGGTGCAGCCGTTCGAGGGCGGCTACACGCGCAGCTTCCAGGAGGGGATTTTCCGGCACGTGCTGCACTTCGACGTCGCCTCGCTCTATCCGAGCCTGCTCCTGAACATGGGGCGCAACCCGCAGGACGATTCGCTCGGCATCTTCATCCCGCTGCTGCGCCGCCTGCGGGAATACCGGCTGAAGTACAAGCAGCTCGCGCGCACGGCGGCGACCGAGGAGCTGCGCACCGAGTACCAGGCGCG
>JBJKRV010000398.1:0-5833 GCA_046704465.1 Opitutaceae bacterium
GCCGGCAGGCGCCGCACGGCGGCGTCGGCTGGCGGGTCGGGGTGTAGACGGCGACGGCTGTGATCCGCCGCTCGCCCTGCGACACCGCCTTGAAGACAGCGGTCCGTTCGGCGCAACAGGTCAGGCCGAAGGAGGCGTTTTCGACGTTGGCGCCGGTGTAGATCCGACCGCTGCCGCCGAGCGCGGCGGCTCCGACGCGGAACTTGGAATAAGGCGCGTAGGCGGCCGCCGAGGCCAGGCGGGCCGCGGAGATCAGGCGGCGACGTTGCGCGGCGGAGAGTTTCATGGCTGGCCCAGCATGGCGCCGCCGCGCCGGGTCACAACCCAAACTCTGCCTTCACCGCTGCGAACTGCTCGATGGCAAAAGCGAGGTCCTCCCGGCTGTGCGCCGCCGAAACCTGGGTGCGGATCCGTGCCGTGCCCTCCGGCACGACGGGATAGAAGAAGCCGATGGCGTAGACGCCTTTTTCCAGGAGGCGCGCCGACACCCGCTGCGCGAGCGCGGCGTCGCCGATCATCACGGGCACGATCGGATGCGTGCCTGGCTTGAGCTTCAGGCCGGTGCGGGCCAGGCCGTCGCGAAAGAAGCGGGTGTTGGCTTCGAGCCGGTCGCGCAGTTCGGTGGACTTCGAGAGGAGATCGAGGGCGGCGACGGACGCGGCCGCCACGACCGGCGCGAGGGTGTTCGAGAACAGGTAGGGTCGCGATCGCTGCCGCAACAACTCGACCAGCTCCCGCCGTCCGCTGGTGTATCCGCCGCTCGCGCCTCCGAGCGCCTTGCCGAGGGTGCCGGTGATGAGATCCACGCGTCCCGCCACGCCGCAATGCTCGGGCGTGCCGCGACCGTGCGCACCGAGGAACCCGACGGCGTGGCTGTCGTCCACCATCACCATCGCGCGGTGCTTCTCGGCCACTTCGCACAGGCGGCCCAGATCGGCGATGGTTCCGTCCATCGAGAACACGCCGTCGGTGGCGACGAGCTTGAAACGGGCGCCGGCCGCGTCCGCCTCCGTGAGGCGCGAGGCCAGGTCGCCCGCGTCGTTGTTCCGGTAACGGTAGCGCCGCGCCTTGCAGAGGCGGATGCCGTCGATGATCGAGGCATGATTCAGCTCGTCGCTGATGACGGCGTCCTCCGGCCCGAGCAGCGTCTCGAACAGGCCGCCGTTGGCGTCGAAGCAGGAGGAGTAGAGAATGGTGTCGTCGGTGCCGAGGAAGGCGCTGAGGCGCGCCTCGAGCTCCCGGTGGATCTCCTGCGTGCCGCAGATGAAGCGCACCGAGGCCAGGCCGTAGCCCCAGCGGTCGAGCGCGGCGCGTGCGGCGGCGACGACCTCGGGGTGGGCGGCCAGGCCGAGGTAGTTGTTGGCGCACAGATTCAGGACGCGCGGGCCGCTGGCGACGCCGATGCGGGCGCCCTGGGGCGTCGTGATCACACGTTCCCGTTTCGTGAGGCCGGCCTGGTCGATGGAGGCAAGGGTGGCGCGGAGATGTTCCGCCATTCCGGGGTCGAACATGCCGCAATGATAACACCCCCGGGATCGAAGCCGACGCAAAAACGCCCGCCGGTGCCGGGGCTGTGCCAAGGCTGGACGGCGGCGGCGGATTCTGCGATGACAAGGCGGTCGGGCCTTCAACTTCCAATCCTGTCCGCCCATGAGTCTCGTCTTTCTGGTCTTCACCAACCTCGTTCTCGTCACCCGGCTGTGCTACCATCTGCGCGAGGGCGGGGTGAACTGGAGGTTGTGGGGCATCAAGATGGCGGTGGAGCTGGCCGGCCTGTCGCTCTTCGAATGGCATTCCTGGCTGCTCGCGGCCGCCGCCACGGTGGTGGTGATGAACGTGGCCGGGGTGCTGTGGGAGGCGCTGGGCTGGCGGCGCAACGCCGGGCATTTCGTGCTCGGGTTCATCTACCTGCTGCTTTTGAGCGTCTGGTTCTCGCCCGGATTCGGCCTCAAGTTCTGGCCGGATGTCCAGTCGGTGTTCGAGGGCATGGGCGAGTGGACGGCCTTCAACGCCATCGTGCAGAGCTCGTTCACGACCACGGCCATGCTGACCTTGTTCGGCCTGCTGGTGGCCACGAGCGAGATGAACCTGGCCGTCCGCGCGGTGTTCGACTACCTGAACCTGAAGCCGCGCGCCGCCGATTCCGACGAGGTGGACGTCGTCGCCTACGACCGGGGGCGGGCCATCGGTTTCCTGGAACGGGGGCTGGTCTATTTTCTCGTGCTGGGCGGGCACTACGAGACCGTCGGCCTCGTCCTGGTGGCCAAGGCGGTGGCCCAGAAGTGCCGCACCCAGGACCGGGCGAGCCTCGAATACGTGCTGATCGGCACGCTGCTCTCCGCCTGCCTGGCGATCGCGGTCGGCGAGCTGGTGAACCACCTGATCGTCGGCTGAGGATCGCGGCGCGCCGTCAGCCGGTCTCCCAGTCGAGCACCACCTTGCCCGACCGGCCCTCCCGCATCAGGCGGAAGCCCTCCTGGAAATCGCGGAACGGGAAGCGGTGGGTGATGACGGGCGATATGTCCAGGCCGCTCTGGATCAGCGCCGTCATCTTGTACCACGTCTCGTACATCTCGCGGCCGTAGACGCCGCGGATCGTCAGCATGTTGAACACGACCTTGTTCCAGTCGATGGCGGCCTTCTCCGGCATGATGCCGAGCAGGGCGATCCGGCCGCCGTGGTACATGTTGTCGATCATGTCATTCAGCGCCCGCGGGCTGCCCGACATCTCAAGGCCGACGTCAAAACCCTCCTTCATGCCGAGTTCGCGCTGCACGTCGCGCAGGTGTTCGCGCGAGACGTCGACGACCCGGGTTGCGCCCATGCGCCGGGCGAGTTCGAGCCGGACGGGATTCACGTCGGTCACCACCACCTTGCGGGCGCCCGACTTGCGGGCGATGGCGGTGGCCATGCAGCCGATGGGCCCCGCGCCGGTGATGAGCACATCCTCGCCCACGAGGTCCCACTGCAGGGCGGTGTGGGTGGCGTTGCCGAGCGGATCGAAGCAGGAGAGCACCTCGAGGGGAATCGACGGATCGACGTGCACGGCGTTGCTGGCCGGCAGGCAGAGGTACTCCGCAAACGCCCCGTCGCGATTGACGCCCACCCCCTTGGTGTCGCGGCACAGGTGCCGGCGTCCGGCGAGACAGTTGCGGCACTGGCCGCAGACGATGTGCCCCTCGCCGTCGACCAGGTCGCCGGGTTTGAATCCCTGGACATTGTCGCCGACGGCGGCGATCTCGCCGACAAACTCGTGGCCGATGATCATCGGGGGCTTGATCGTCTGCTGGGCCCACGGATCCCAGTTGTAGATGTGCAGGTCCGTGCCGCAAATCGAGGTCTTCCTGACGCGGATCAGGACGTCGTTGATTCCGGGCTGGGGCACGGGGGCCTCGATCAGGTCGAGCCCCGGCCCGGGACGCAGTTTCGCGATGGCGCGCATGGTGGCGGACGGCATGGAAGGATGGGATGGCGGCGGATACTAGCGGCGTCTGCGCCGGAAACAACCCGCAACGGGCTCACTCCGCCAGCAACTGGGCGCCCTCGATGGCCAGCAGCCGCGCCTTGGTCCGCACGCCGCCCGGCGCGGAGAACCCCGTGAGTCGGCCGCCGGCTCCGACAATGCGGTGGCAGGGCACGATCAGGGGCCAGGGATTGCTCCCCAACCACGCGCCGATGGCCCGGCTTTCGCTCCGCGGCTCGCCCATCCGGTCGGCCAGCTCACCATAAGTGCAGGTATGGCCGGCGGGAATCCCGCGGGCCGCGGCGTACACCCTCCACGCGCGCTCCGGCACCCGGCTTGAGTCGAGCGGCACGTCGGCGAAGCCCTGCAGATCACCCGCGAGGTGGCGCTGGACCCGCGATACCAGGTCGGCCACCCAGGCCGGGGCGGCCTCGAGTTCCGCACTCGACTCGGGAGCGTCGGCCGACCCGGCTCCCGGCAGGGTGAACGCGGTCAGCCCGGCCTCGTTCCAGGCGAGGCCACAGGTGCCGAGGGCGGTGGAAAAGGCGACGCGAGGCATCCGGAGACGTCAGCCTAGGCATCCGCGGGCCGGTGGAAAGGAAAGACTCGCCCGGCCCCCGAAAAGCGGCGTTGACTCACCCGGGAAAATTGCACCCGACTGCGCCATGGAAAATGCGTTCTATACCCCGTTCGACCAGGAGACCTGGGGCGGCGGGCGCCGGGCGGATTATCGCAGCCCGTTCCAGATCGACCGCGATCGCGTCATCCATTCGCACGCGTTCCGCAAGCTGCAGTCGAAGACGCAGGTATTCCTCTCGGGCGAGTACGACTTCTACCGCACGCGCCTGACGCACTCGATGGAGGTGGCGCAGATCGGGCGCTCCATCTGCCGTTTCCTGCTGAGCCGCGGGGCGCCGCTGCGCGACGACTTTCACATCGACCCGGACCTGGTTGAGGCGGCCTGTCTCGCCCACGATCTCGGGCATCCGCCCTTCGGGCATGCCGGCGAGCGGACGTTGCAGGAACTGATGCGCGACTACGGCGGATTCGAGGGCAACGCCCAGACCCTGCACCTGCTGACCGAAACCATGTACCAGAACGAGAGCGGCGTGCGCGGCCTCCAGCCGACCCGGGCGCTGCTGGACGGGATCCTCAAGTACAAGAAACTGCGCCACGAGTTTCCGGAGCTGCCCACCCGGCATTTCCTCTACGACGCGCAGCACCCCTACCGGGAGTTCGTCTTCGCGGGCGCCGCCATCCCGCCGCCGCTGCACGACGGCACGGCGCTGAACGCCTTCAAGAGCGTCGAGTGCCAGATCATGGACTGGGCCGACGACGCGGCCTACTCGCTCAACGACATCGTCGACGGCGTGAAGGCCGGCTTCCTGACTCTGGAACGGATCGAACGCTGGGCGGCGGGCGCCGGGGTCGATGCCGCCGGGCAGCACCTGCTCGACCGGCTGTTCGACGCGATCCGCGCCGACCGGCTCGAAAGCGAATTCTCGGGACGGATCGGCCGCTTCATCCAGGCCTGCCGGCTGCGCGAGCGGGACAACTTCATGGCGGCGAAGACCCACCGCTACCGGTTCGAGCTGGTGGTCGATCCCGAGGCCGCGAAGGAGGCGCTGTTCTTCAAGCAGCTCGCCAACGACATCATCTTCGAGAGCCCGCAGCTGGGCCAGATGGAGCACAAGGCCCGCGTGGTGCTGTCGGGCCTGTGGGATTCCTGCTGGCGCAACTACGTCGAGACGGGCCCGCGCACGATCCATATCCTGCCCGCCAACGTCGGCGCCTTGATCGCGGCCGAGACGGAGGTGGCCGGCAAGGCCCGCCGCATCTGCGACTGGCTGGCGGGCCTGACCGACGGCATGATCGTACGCACCCACCAGCGGCTGTTCGACCCGGATTTCGGCAGCATCCGTGACTTGAGTTGATCGGTTGCCGGGCGGCACTCAGGTGGTCACCAGATCGACGACCCGGGGTTTCACCAAGTCCGCGAAATCCGCGTAAGCGAGCTTGACCGCCTCGGTGTGGCTGCAGGCGTTGAAGGCGATCTCCGGTTCCGCCGCGAGACTGGCGGCCACGTAGACGGGCATGCCGTACAGGTTGCCGAAGGGCGGCATGGCCCCGACTTCGCAGTCCGGAAAGGCACGCCGCAGTTCGTCCTCGGTGGCGAGCTTCACCCGGTCGGTCTCGAGCATTTCCCGCAGGTCGGACAACACGAGGCGGCGGTTGGCCGGGAGCACGACCATGACCAGGGCGCCGTCCAGTTTCACGACGAGGGTTTTGGCAAAATCACGGCCTGCGACATGGGCCGATGCGGCGACTTCCGGCGCGGAAAACGCCGGCGAATGTTGAATGCTCACATAC
>JBJKRV010000399.1:0-3284 GCA_046704465.1 Opitutaceae bacterium
TTTCCGTAGGGCAGGATGTAGGCCTCCGGGCGGCGGCAACCCGCGAGACCGATGCCGCCCAGCGCGAACGAGGCGGCCATGAGCTTGAAAAACTGGCGACGATCGACGCCCTCCAGCCGGGAGGCTCCCTCCGGAAATTCGCGCTCCACATAATCGCGAAACCCCGGCGTCTCCATCAGCTCGTCAAGGCTCCGCCAGTAGCGCGGGCCGCACAGCTCGCGCGGCGACGGGGCAGGATGCTGGATCACGCGCTTCATCGATGGCAGCCCGAACAGGTGATCGGCGGATTGATCCGCCAGTTGTGAATCATGGCCACCGCCTCGGCGGCGTGCCCCGAGGCCACCAAGGTCTTCGATTCCAGATTATAGATGTCCTTCGGCGCGCGCAGGCGCGGCTCGGGGTTGCGGTGGCAGTTCAGGCAGAATTTCATGCTGAGCGACTTGTCCTGGTAAACGACCTTCATCTCGTTCACCTTGCCGTGGCATTCCACGCAGCTGATGCCGCGGTTCACGTGGATGGCGTGGTTGAAATACACGTAGTCGGGGTCCTTGTGGATCTGCACCCACGGCACCGGCTCCCCGCTCTCGTAGCTCGCCCGCACCACCGCCAGCAGCGGACTCGTCGTCTTGACCATCGAATGGCAGTTCATGCACGTCTGCGCCGTGGGAATGTTGGCGAAACTCGAGTGCTCGATATTGCTGTGGCTATAGCGGCAGTCGATGCCGAGCTGGCCCGCGTGCAGGCTGTGGTCAAACGGCACCGGCTGCACCGGCTGATAGCCCACGTTGATATACTTCGGCGTGCAGTAGTAGGTGACTCCCGCCGTCACCGTCCCCGCCAGCACGAACAGATAGATGCAGATCTGCAGCGGGAGCTGGTTGAACCACTTCGGGAAAACGTACGACATGAATCAGCTCGTCTCCGGTTGGACGCCGCCAACGTGGCTCAGACCATCTCCGCACCCCGGGGCACGGAACGAGGCTCAGGGCGCGGCGTTAAGGGCAACGGCTGGGAGGTTGGGCGCGCCGGCTTGGCCGCCGCGGATTTCGCCAACATGCCCGGGGCGATGCCAAAGCCGGCGATCAGCCCCAACAATCGGGTGACAAATGACTTTCGCGAACAGTGCGGGTTCACTGGGTCGTTTCGAGGTGATTAAGTCCAGTTATAAGCAAAGGGTGAACTCTTCGGGCATGTAAACCAAAAATTGACCGGGTGCATGCGATTCGGGGAATCATTAGACCGCAGTCGGGATGCCTGACCTAATTAATCACAGACATAATGGCAACTGCTGGAAACGATTTTCGAAGCGGAAACCGGCGGGCCTCGGCCGTGCGAACACCGGCGGAATCGCCGCCGGAGGATTTCGATCCCCCGTCCGCGGCGGGCGGCGCGGAGGATTCCGGCCGTGTCTGCCCGGCGGGCCGCGCCGGCGCCTACAGGAACAAGCCGTCGCGCATCGGCCGCACCGTGTCGCAGCGATCGGCAATCTCCGGATTATGGGTGACGAGCACGACGGCCTGCCCCCGCTCGCGGGCCAGCCGCGCGATCAGGTCGAAGACGATGCCCGAATTCCGCTGGTCCAGATTGCCGGTCGGCTCGTCGGCCAGGAGGACCGACGGCTCGTTCGCGAGGGCGCGGGCCACCGCCACGCGCTGCTGTTCGCCGCCCGAGAGCAGGGTGCAGAGGCGGTTGACCTTGTCGCCGAGGCCGACCGCCCCCAGCAGGTCGTGCGCCCGCCGCTGCATCTCCGCCTCACCGTGGCGGCCGAGTTTGCGCATCGGCATCACCACGTTCTCGGTGGTGGTGAACTCCTGCATCAGGAAGTGGAACTGGAAGACGAAGCCAATGTGCAGGCACCGCGCGGCGGTGCGCTCGGCGTCGCTGCTGTTCGACATCAACCGGCCGTCGATCCAGATGTCGCCCTCGTCCTGGCGGTCGAGCAGCCCGAGCAGATAGAGCAGCGTGCTCTTGCCGCAGCCGGAAGGGCCGACCACGGCGTACACCTGGCCGCGCCGCGCCTCGAACGAGACGCCCTAGAGCACGTGCACGCGGCCGTCCCCTTCCCCCAGAAACGGGTGGATGTTGGCGGAGCGCAGGGCGACGTCGCCGCCGGGCGGATTCGCCCCGGGGGCTGGCGGTGGATGACTGCCGGCGGATGGCATCAGGATACGGTCTCCCGGTTATTGTCCCGTGCCGCGGATCACGTCGCCGGGCTCCAGGCGCGCCGCGCGCCGGGCGGGGATGAGGCTCGCCACCATCACCATGATGACGGCGGTGACGGTCGCCGCCAGGTAGTGGTAGATCGACCAGCGCACGATGAAGTGGTCGCTGTAGAAGATGCCGCGGATGTGCATGGGCACCTTGGAGAGGATATAGGTCACCACCGCCCCGAGGATCCATCCCGCCACCGTTCCCATGGCCAGCACGATCGCCGCCTGCCAGATGAAGATCCGCGAGATGTCCTTCCGCGTGTAGCCCATCGACCGCAGGATCGCGATGTCCTTGGTCTTTTCCATGACAATCATCGCCAGGGTATTGAACATCGCCAGGCCGGCGATGAGCGTGAACACCGATACGGTGACCGCCGACGACAGGCCGAGCGCCTTGAACACCTGCAGCCAGCTCCGGTTGCGGTCCTCCCAGCTCGCCGCCCGGTAGCCGAGGGTGGCACTCATCTGCAGCGCGTCCGCCGGCGCCCGGTCCTTGTCATAAAGCATGAGTTGCAGGTAGGAGGCGCCGGTCGGCTTATGGAGGAGCGAACGGCAGTCGCTCATCTTGAGGTAGACGCGCACCCGGTCGATGTCGGAGACGCCCGTCTCGTAGATGGCACTGACACGGAAACGCCGCGCCTCCGAGTTGTAGTCCAGGATGAAGGAGTCGCCCAAATGCAGCTGCATGCGGTTCGCGAGCTCCTGGCCGATCAACGCCCCGTCGTAGCGGCTGCGGAAATCGGCCAGGCTGCCGGCCACGATATGCGTGCCGAGATTGGAGACGCGCAGCATGTCGCCGAGATCGATCCCGTAGGCCTGCGCGATGTCGCTCTTGAACGAGCTGCGGATGCCCACCTGGGCGTGGAGGACTTCCGCCACCGCCGAGACGTTGTCGAACTGGCGCACGGCGTCCATGAGCAGCTTCGGTTCGTCGATGCCCTCGACGTACTTCTTGGCCTGCCCGGTCATCGCAATGTGAAAGAGTGAGCCGCTGCCAGTCCCGCCCGCCTCCATCGACCGCATCGTGTCCTGGATCTTGTCCTCGATCCGGATGGCGCCGTCCGTGCCCAGAAT
>JBJKRV010000400.1:0-3402 GCA_046704465.1 Opitutaceae bacterium
GTGGAGAGTATCCAGTGCTTCACGCGTGACCTATGCCTAGCATAAACGGCCAGGTCACAGCACTGGGGCCGACACTACAGATACTCATTGCTGTCAGTCAGCAGCGCATGACTGCGTTGCAGGCTGCAAACCAAGCGATTCCGAACCCGGTGGTTGTAACGGCAGTAGTTGATACCGGTGCAAGCGGAACTGCAGTGGACTCCGCGGTGCTTAGTTCCTTAGGATTGACTCCCACAGGAAGTACTCCCGTTCACACTCCGTCGACACAGGGGGTACCTCATCAGCTCAGTCAATACGATGTGGCACTGGCCATCATGTCGGCGCCCAATTTTCAGGCGAGCTTGGTGCTCGCGACCATTCCAGTAGTCGGAACGAATCTAGCGGCTCAAGGGTTCCAAGCACTTATAGGCAGAGACGTGCTGACAAGTTGTGTACTAATCTATAATGGAAATCTGAACATTTTCACGCTCTGCTTTTGACATACCAAGGACCGCGCCTTGATCGCTGGTCCATATGTGGAGACAAGAGATCATCTGACACATCTATTTGGCGCCGAAATTGGCTCTAGCGAGCGTTGACGATCGGCCCGGCGGCGTTGCGTTTATGTTGCGTCTATACCTACCCTTTAGGCCGAGAACGGTCCTACACAGTCCCTGCCTTACCTCTGAGGTTTCTAGGACGCTCTAGTCTTCTTGGATTGCTAAACCGTTGATGGGGTTAAACCCATCCGGGAGTTCGAATCCCCCTCCTCCGCCAGCCTTCGCTTCTGCATTGCAGAAGCTTCGACTTGGCAAGCCAGCTCGATGCATCCAGTAGGCGAAGGCGGGCAAACCCATCGATCCCGCACCGCAGACCTGGCAGGTCGGCGCACGAGCGCACCAGATCTGCGCGGGCTCAATTCCCGCCCGCGAGGTATTTGGCGAGGAAGGCCTGGATGTGACTGTAGATGTCGACCTGGTCCTCGAGATGGTTGCGGCCGGCGAAGGTGTCTCCCACCGGCAGGTCCTCGTGCGGCACCCCTTGCTTCTCCAGCCGGTCGAGCAGCCGGTGCGACTCGGTGGTGTTAAGGACGTCGGACCTCAGGTAGTCGACAAACGTCGCCGCCTTGATCTGGTCGACGTGATCCAGGGGCGAGATGGCCTTGAATTTTTCCGGGTCCTGTCCGGGATTGCCGAGAAAGCGGAGCGCGGATGAATAGAAGGGCGAGTTGTATTTCACGAACTTCTGGTTGTCGATCAGGTCCGCCATGTCGAAGATGCCGTCATTGACCACGCAGCAGCGGTAGAGGTCGGGATCGAACACCGCCCCCGAGAGTGCCAGGTACCCCCCGATCATCCCGGAGCCCATGATGGCCACGCGTTTCGGGTCGACGTATCCCGAGGTCAGGAGGGCTTTGGTGGCGGCGGTGATGTCGTTGCTCATCCCCCGGAGATCCCATTCCTGCGCGCGGGTGAATTCCCAGCCGTAGCCCTCGTTGCCGCGGTAGTTCGGCTGCAACACCGCATAGCCGCGGCTCGCGAGAAACTGCGCTTCGCCGTTATAGCCCCAGCTGTCGCGGGCGTTCATGTCGTCGTGGACCAGCACCACGAGCGGCGCCGGATGTTGTTTCGAGACGCCGCGGGGCAGCGTGGCGTAGGCGTCAAACTCGTGACCGTCATGCGTCCGGTACTGGAAGATGCTCATGGGCAGCATCCGCCGGGGGTCGATCCACGGCCGCGAACTCATGATCTGCCGGAGGGAGCGCGTTTGCAGGTCGAGCAGGTAGTATTCGCTGGGCTGCCGGTCGGAAAAGGCCTGGACCAGAAACCGCCGCTGCGGCACGCCGCTGCCCAGGATCCGGACGGCCATCCCCCGGAGGTGCGGATCCTTGCTCAGCATCGTCTGCAGCTCGGCATACGACTTCGCGAACCAGGCGTTCTGCGGCCCCACCGAGGTGTATTCGGCGCCGACGATCATGTGATCGGCCCGCTCCCGGAACAACGAGCCGGAAAAATCATGGCCCTTGATTTCCAGCAGGACCTCACCGGGCTTTCCGGTCGCCGCGTCCATGAACTCCAGCGGCCGGGGCTTGCCGGTGCCGCGGGGACCGAGCACCACCAACTGTCCGGGCTCATCCCCGCAGCCAATGACGTCGATCTGGTCGAGATCGATGGGGCAGGACTCCCAATGGCCGTCGGTGAACCGATGCAGGGTCTGGACGCCATTCTTGATCGTGGTCGCAAACGCCAGCCCGCCGTCCTTGTCGGACAGGTAGCTGGTCACGAGATCCCCGCCGGGCGCGGGGTAGTTCTTGACGATGTGATAGGCGTTGTCATCGCGCACCTGGTCGAGCTGGGTGCTCGAAATCTGGTTGAACGGCCCGGTGATCTGCCCCCGTTCGAGCCGGGTGTCCACCTGCACCACGCCGTCATCCTCGCCCTGGTAATAGAAGTCGCTGCGGACCCAGATGAGCGGCTTGAGGCGGTTCTTGACCGGCACGCCCACCGGAAAGGCCGCGCTGAGCTGGATGATCGGGTGGGCCAGATCCAGGCGCCGGCTATCGACCGCCACGACGGCGGGCGTATTCGAGTAGGTGCAGATGAAATGGCCGGCGTCGAGCCACCGGAAGCTGGTGATATTCCGCTCCCCCGGCGCGTACATCACATTGAACTTGGCCTTGTCGATGTCGTAGACCATCAGCCCCGTCCAGTCCCGGCCCTTGGAGTAGAGGGCGGCGATCTGGGTGCCGTCCAGGTTGATTGCGGGCGCCGTCACGAGCGGATACCGGAAGAAATCGGCCACCGGAATCGGTTCATTCGCGGGCACCGGCTTTTCCCGGGTCAGGTCAAACGAATCCGCGGCCCAGGCCCGGAGGCCGAGCAACAGCACGAGCACGAGCGCCTGGCGGGGGAACTGACGAAGTTTCGATGGCATGGGGCAGGTAACGGTCGGGGTTCTAGCGTGATTGCGCCTGCGCCTCCGTCATGCGGGGCAGGCGGCAGGGGCGATTCAACTTGCTGCGCTCGCGGCGATCCGCAAGAGCGATCGGCTTTTGTTCTGATAATTCATTGGTGCCGAATCACCGCGCCCGGGGCCGATCGAAGCCCCAGGCAAGCCTCTGCACGCGCACTCCAGACCACGGGACCGGCAATGACGCCGCCTCCGCGGCGGCGTCGGGCGGGATCGCCGGCCGTGACCACGCCGGACCGGCCGGACCGCGCCGCCCTCAGGCCAGGCGCAGCGGCCGACGACGGCGGCACGTCGCGACAATCACCGTCGCAGGCCGAGGAACACCGCGAGTTCGGCCACCGCGGGCGCGACTGCATGCCCGCGGCGCACGCGGCGGGACACGACCCGGAGCCGGCCCTCGGCGCGGTCGGCCTTCGGGTCAACGTGGCCGACGAGTTCCGTGCCTGCCAACAC
>JBJKRV010000401.1:0-5672 GCA_046704465.1 Opitutaceae bacterium
CCTCAAGGGCTACGAGCTGCCCATGGAGTTCTTTTTCAATCTCGCCTGGAATCCGGACCGATGGACCGGCGCCAACCTCGGCGACTTCACCCGCGACTGGGCGGCGGAGAATTTCGGCCCGGCGCACGCCGCGGCCATTGCCCGCATCCTCGAGCAATACACGCGTTACAACGGACGGCGTAAACCCGAACTGCTCTCGCCGGACACCTACAGCCTCGTGAACTACCGCGAGGCCGGGACGGTCGTGGCCGACTACGATGCGCTGGCGGCCCGGGCCGAGGCGATCGCCCGCGAACTGCCGGCAGACCGGCAGGATGCCTTTTACGAGCTCGTGGTCTTTCCCACCAAGGCCAGCGCGCTTCTGAACCGGATCTACGTGGCGGCGGGCCGGAACGAGCTCTATGCGCGCCAGGGTCGGGCGAGCGCCAATTTCTGGGCGGCCGAAACGCGGAGCCTTTTCGGGCAGTTCCAGTCGCTGATGCACTACTTCAACCACACGCTGGCGGGCGGGCGCTGGGACCATTTCATGGATCAGGCGGTCCTGGGCTACACCTCGTGGGCCCCGCCGTGGAAAAACAGCCTGCGGGCCATCAAGCTGACGACCGTGACGGTGCCGGAGGCGCCGGCGCTTGGGGTCGCCGTGCAGGGTTCCGAGGCCGCCTGGCCCGGAGCCGCGGGCACCGCCGTACTGCCACGGTTCGACGCCTTCAACCGGCAGCGTTGCTACATCGATATATTCGACCGCGGGAAGACACCCTTTAGTTTCACCGCCGCGGCCGACGAGCCGTGGATCAAGCTGAGCGCGACCACGGGCACCGTGGGAAAGGACCAGCGCGTCTGGGTCAGTGTCGATTGGAACCGAGCCCCCGGGGGCGCCGCGAGCGGCACGATTGAATTGACCGGAGCCGGGTCCAGCGTCGCGGTGCGCGTGGAGGCATTCAATCCGACGGCCGTGACCCGCGAGACGCTGCACGGCTTCGTGGAGGGCGATGGCTATGTAGCGATGGAGGCCGCGCACTATACAGCCAGGACCGGGGCCGGAACGCGGCGCTGGACCACGATCGACGGATACGGCCCCACGCGGTCGGGGATGCGGGCGACCGGGCCGGCCGATGCGCCGGCCGCGGTGCCGGGGAAGAATGCGCCCTGCCTGGAATATCGGATGTACCTGTTCGACGCGGGCAAGGTCCAGGTCACGGCGCGATTCGCCCCGAGCCTGAATTTCATCCCCGACCGTGCCGTCCATTACGCCGTGGCGTTCGACGACCAGCCGCCGCAGATCGTGACGCTCGTGCCGGCGGACTACAGCGCCGAGAATGGCAACCACGATTGGGAGCACTCGGTCGAGATCAACGGACGTTTGAGCCGCACCGTGCACACCCTGGCGCAGCCGGGTTACCACGTCCTGAAGGTCTGGATGATCGATCCCGGTGCGGTTCTGGAACGGCTGGTGGTCAACTTGGGGGGAGAGCGCCCGAGCTATCTCGGGCCGCCCGAAAGCTTCCGCGGTCCGGTTGCGCCCGGGCGCGGCGCGCCGGCGGCGACACCGTGACCGCCCGGAGCGGGTGTCGATTCGCGCGCTGGCGCCGGCCGGGTCAACTGTTCAACCAATGAACGTGCGGCACCTTGCCCGTCTGGCCGGACTTTCGCCATCGGCGGTCTCGCTGGCGCTGCGCGACAGCCCGAAGATCTCCCCGGCGACGAGGCGCCGGGTGCGCCGGCTCGCGGAGCGGAACGGCTATCGGCCGGACCCGACGATCGTGGCGATGATGAACCACCTGCGCCGGGTGCAGGCCCAGCGGCAGCAGGCCTGTTTCGGCGTGATTTCCTTCTATGACGATCCGCAGCCCTGGGAGCGCTCGCGCCATCTGACCCGCGTCTATGAAGGCATGAAGGTGCGCGCGGAGCAGCTCGGCTACCGGCTGGAACCGCTCTGGCTGCGGGCCCCCGGCATGACTTACCGGCGGTTCCGCGGCATCCTCGATGCGCGCGGCGTCGAGGGTCTGCTGTGCTTCGGCAGCCCCGACCTCGACCAGGTCTTTCCGGCGGAGCTCGATCATTATGCGATCGTGACCGTCGGTCTGAGCATCCGCACCCCGCTGCACCGGGTTACCAGTCACTTCTTCAACGACACGGTCCACGTGCTCGACCGGGTGTACGACCTGGGCTACCGCCGGCCGGGGCTGGTGCTGGGGCGTTATGAGGAGGCCCGCAGCGGACATGCGCACACGGCGGCGTACCTGGGGTGGTGTGAGCACCGCCTCGGTCCGCGGCGGGCGCTCCCGGTGCTGCTCGTCGACCAGGTCGAGGATCAACCCCTCCTGGATTGGCTCCGGCATTACCGGCCCGACGTGCTCGTTTTTGTGCACCTCTATGACAAGCTGGAACAGTTGCGGGCGGTGCTGCGGCAGTATCGCATCCGGGTGCCGGGGATGCTCGGGGTCGCGGTGCTGAGTCATATTCTCGAGGGCACCGGGTTCTCGGGCCTGCAGCAAAATCAATCCCTGATGGGCGCCTGGGCCGTGGAACTGCTGGCCGCCCGCATCAGCAATCACGACCTGGGCATCCCCGCCAACCCCCGCCTGGAAATGGTGGAAAGCGAGTGGATCGAGGGCCGCACCTTGCGCCGCCAGCGCGGAGTCAACAGTTGACCTGATTTCGGGTCGCCAGCGGCCGGGTTTCGGACAGACTGGTGGGTTCCATGCACCTGGGCCTCGGTCTGTATCGGCACATGCTGACGCGGGAGAATTTCGACTTCGCGCGCCAGGCGGGGGCGACCCATGTCGTCGCGCATCTGGTCGACTATCACCGGGGCGGGGCCCACCGCACCCGCGACGACCAACCCACGGGCACCGACCGGGGGTGGGGTCTGGCGGGAGACCCCGGACACCTCTGGTCGCAGGAGGAACTGGATGCCCTGCGGCGCGACGTCGAGGCGGCGGGGTTGAAACTGGAGGCGATCGAGAACTTCGATCCCGCCCACTGGCACGACGTGCTGCTCGACGGACCAAAGAAACCGACGCAGCTCGAGAACCTGAAGACGATCATCCGCCGGGTGGGCCGCGCGGGCATCCCGATCGTCGGGTACAATTTCAGCCTCGCGGGCGTGGCCGGAAGAATCACCGGACCGTTTGCCCGCGGAGGCGCCCCGTCCGTCGGCATGGACACGCCGCTGGAGGCGCCGATGCCACGCGGAATGGACTGGAACATGATCTATGATCCGGAGGCGCCGCCCGGAGACACCCCTGCGGTGACCTCCGCCGAACTCTGGCGGCGCCTGGAGGAGTTCCTGCGCGAGTTGTTGCCGGTGGCCGAAGCCGCCGGGGTCCGCCTGGCGCTGCATCCCGACGACCCGCCGATGCCGACCATGCGCGGCCAGCCGCGCCTCGTGTACCGGCCCGAGCTCTACCAGAAGGTCATCGACCTGAACGCGAGCCCGGCCAACGCGCTCGAGTTCTGCGTGGGGACCCTGGCGGAGATGGCGGAGGGCGACATCTACGAGACCGTGGAGCGCTACAGCCGCCAGGGCCGCATCGGCTACGTCCACCTGCGTAATGTTTCGGGCCGGGTGCCGCGGTATCGCGAGACCTTCATCGATGACGGCGACGTCGATATCGTCCGCGTCCTGCGGATCCTGCACCAAAACGGCTTTGAAGGGGTGGTCATTCCCGACCATACGCCGCAGATGGCCTGCGCGGCGCCGTGGCACGCGGGCATGGCTTACGCCATGGGCTACATCAAGTCGGCGATCAAAACCCTGGGAGCGGAGTGATACGCATGGGCTCCAGTCCGCGTCCTCCAGCCCGCCGCCAGGGGCGCAACCGCCGCGGTCGCGCATGAGCGTTCAGGTTCACGTCGACCAGCAAACGGGCGGCGCGCCGGTGGGCGTCTCGCTGTTCGAGCACGCGGAGTCGCTCGGCGTGAAGGTGCCCACGTCGTGCCTGAAGAACGGGCGGTGCAAGGAGTGCGTCGTGGAGGTGACCGAGGGCATGGACCGGCTTTCGCCGCGGGTGGAGGCCGAGCGTCACCTGCAGGGCTGCTACCGTCTGGCGTGCTGTGCGCGGATTGCGCAGGACGGCGGCACCGTGCGTTGCCACACGATGCGCCGCGGGGCGATGCGCATCGAGCGCCGCGCCTTCGAGCTTCCCACCTCCGTGCGGCGGTGGCCGCTCGATCCGGCGGTCACGCGTGCCGGGGACCGCATCCTGCTCGATGGCGAGGAGATCGCCCGCGGTCCGGGTCCGCTGCACGGCCTCGCCCTCGACCTGGGCACGACGACGGTGGTGCTGCGGTTGCTCGACCTCGAGACCGGCGAGATCGTGGCCGATGCGTCGTTCGAGAATCCGCAGCGCTTCGGCGGATCCGACGTCATGACGCGGATCCATTACGACACCCAGGACGGCACCCGCCTGCTCCAGCGCACGCTGGCCGGCTACCTCAGCCGCGCGATCGAGGAGCTGCCGGTGGATCCGCAGTCGATCTACGAGGTGGTCGTGGTCGGCAATTCGACGATGCGCGACCTGTTTTTCCGGCTCTCCGTCTATTCGATCGGGCAGAGCCCCTACCAGTCAGTCACCGAACTGGAGGTGGCCGCCGGCAAACGGGCGACGACCGGCCTGGCGGCGCCGGCGCGGAGAATCGGGCTGCCGGTGCACCCGCAGGCCCGGGTGTGCGGGCTGCCGATCATCAGTGGTCACGTCGGAGCCGATGCGGCGGCCTGCATGCTGGCGGTCGATCTTGCGAACGAGGAGCGGCTGGTGGCGGTAATGGACATCGGCACCAACACGGAACTGTTCGTGGGCAACCGGCACAAGATTCTGGCGGCCTCCTGTCCCGCCGGACCGGCGTTTGAGGGCGGCCAGATCAGTTTTGGCATGCCCGGCCTGCCCGGGGCCATCGAGCGGGTGGCCATCCGGGAGGATGGGACGGTCGCGACCACGGTCATCGGCGGCGGCGCTCCCGCCGGCATCTGCGGCTCCGGCCTGGTCGACCTGCTCGGCGAACTGGTGCGCACGGGACGCATCAACGCCCTGGGTCGGTTCGAGGACGACGCCCACGCCTTTCTCGTCGATCCGCGCGGCGACCCGCCGGTCACCTTCGACGAGGGGGACATCAGCGCGCTGGCGCAGGCCAAGGGCGCGAATGTCGCCGGGCTGCGGATCGTGCTGGGCGAATTCGGTGTCCGGGCTTCCGAGCTCGACGTCTTTTACCTGGCCGGCGGTTTCGGGCGCTATCTCGATGTCGGGGCATCGAAACGCATTGGCCTGATCCCGAATGTCGCGACCGACCGCATCCGCCAGGTGGGCAACGCGGCCATTGAAGGGGCCTGCATCGCCCTGCTGTCGCGGACCAAGCGCGCCGAGCTCGAGGCGCTGGTGAAACGCGTGGTGCACTGCCGCCTCGAGACCCACCCGCAGTTCTTCGATGTGTTCGTCGAGGGCTGCCAGTTCGCCGCGATCGACGACGCCCCACTCTCATCCGCGTCGTCGGCGCCACCCCGCGCCCATGCTTGAGTCGCTCGACCGCCAGCCCGTCTGCCACGTCGCGGAGGCCGAGTACCAGCGGCTGCTCGGCTTCCCGCGGGACTACGCACCCGAGGGCCGGGTGGCCGAACTCGCGGCCGGGGCGCGGCGCTGGTACCACGAACATGGCCGGCCGTGGGTGTACGTGCG
>JBJKRV010000402.1:0-3665 GCA_046704465.1 Opitutaceae bacterium
CCTGGATGACGCGGTTGACGGTCGTCTTCGCGGCGGCCGGAATATCCTTCGTCGCGGCCCTGGCGGCACCGTCGAAGCCGGCCGGCTCGGCTGCGCCGGCGCCGGCCGTGCGGGACGTGGCCGCCAACCCGGCGGCGCACCTGGGCTCATTGACGCTTTCCGGCGTGGTGGGAATCGTCACCCCGGGCAGGGGATTTGTGCGCGTGGACATGAAGGAATACCGGGAAGAGGGCTTGGCGTGTCTGACGACGAACGAGCCGACCAAGATCGCTGTCCTCTGGACCGGCGCGGCTCCCAGGGTGAAGGAGAAGGTGCGGGTACACGGAATCCTGGCGCGCCGGAAGCAGGGCTTTGTTTTCACGGCCGCAAAAGTCGTCCGACAATGACGGCAGGAAAGGTCGGCCGCTTGACGGGCAGGGGACGCCGGAGTCGATGGCTCGCGCTCGCCGGCTTTGGATTCGTGCTCGTCATTAACGCCCTCTACGTGCGGCACGCGGCCACGGAGGGGGTGGCCGGGTGGGCCGATAAGGGGATCGTCGACAACGGCCTGGGGGGCTTCCGACCCTACCTGCGGTCCGGGGATTACTACACGGGCTTTTCGTACGCGCTGGCCGTGGCGTTCAGCATCTGGGCCCTCGCGGAATCCGCCGAACGACGGCGGGCGGCGTTGGCGGCCGGCGCCGAGGGAGGCGTCTCGCTGGCCGCCCTACTTGCGCCCGGGGGATGCTTCCTCGCCGGATGCTGCGGCTCACCGATGCTCGCCGTATACCTCGGCATTTTTGGGGCGAAGGCGCTCGGGGCGGGAAAGCCGCTGATGGCCGGAATCACTTTGATCTCCACGGGGGCGGGTTACTTCTACCTCGCCCGGCGGTTCCGACCGGATCCCCGAGAAGGCGGGATCGAATCGCCGGCCGGCGGAATCGGGACCGGGGGAGCTTGCGGGCCGCGCTGAGCGGGGAGACGCAGGCTTGGGGGAGATTACTACAGGGTGCGGCGGAAAAGGGCGGTGGCCGAGGCCATCACGATCACCGTGAAGACGCCGAGATAGAGCAGGTCGAAGCCGATTGCCCCCAGTCCCGTGTTCTTGAGCAGCAGTTCCTTGAATCCGTGCACGGCGTAGGTGAAGGGGTCGATCCGGGCGACCACCTTCATCCAGTCGGGAAAGGCGGCGATGGGATAGACGGCGCCGCTGGGGAAGAAGAGCATGGTGTTGAGCACGCCAAAGACGGCACGGGGCACCAGCGGATCGTTCACCCGCGCCATGATCAGGAACATCATGCTGATGAGCGCCAGCGCCGTGACGACCACCAGCACCAGCATCTGGATCAACCGCAGGGGGGCGAGCGGGTCGGGGATGCCGGCGATCAGCGAACCGCATGTCACCATCACCAGCCCGGCAATCACCGCCTTGGCCGCGCCCGCCAGGTTGAATCCGAGGATCAGCTCGAATTTGCGGATCGGCGTGACGAGATAGCCCTCGTGCAGGCCGCGCGCCTTGTCGTCGATGAAGATGATGCCGCCGCCGATCATCGCCGATACAAAGATGGCGAGCACAATCGTCCCGGGCAGCAGGTATTGGATGTAGGGGACGTAGGGGTAGATTTCGACCACCGACAGCGTGGCCGTGTCCGACATCCGGGGAGCCGGATTCTTCTGGTTGTACGCGCCCAGCAGCGCCGTGAGCGAACCCTCGAGGGCGGCGGAGGAGAACTGGTCCGTGTTGTCCTCGACCAGGGCAATCTTCGGGTTGGCGCCGGAATACAATTCGCGCGAAAAATGCGGCGGGATGTTCACGACGCCGTTGAGCCGGCCGTTCCGCAGGTCGTGCATCGCCTGGCCGAGGTCGGGGTACGCGATGGTGTCGAACGTGCGCGCGTTGGCCGCGACCGCCTGGAACATCTCCTTGAGCCGGACGGCCGGGACCGCGTGGTCCTGGTCGACCACGCCCAGCCGGAGGTTCTTGATCTTGCCGCCAAAAGCGTAGCCCAGCACCACGAGCTGCACCAGGGGCATGACCAGGGACACCACGATCAACGTGGGACTGCGCCGGAAGCGGCGGAGGTCGCGCTCGATGATGGCCCAGACGCGGTGCATGGCGGGACAGGAGCGTCAACGGCGCGCACGCAACTGCGACATGGTTTCGGCCGGCGCGCTTTGCAGGGCGTCGCGCAGTTGATGACCGGTGTAGTGGACGAAGACGTCGTCCAGCGTCGTGCTTTGCACCGACAGGGAGGCGATCGAGATTCCCGCGTCCCGTGCGGCCTCCATCAAGGCGACCGTGGTCCGGGGGCCGCTGTTGGAGGCGATGCGGAAGACGTGATCCTCAGCCTTGACCTCGGCCACCTCGGGCAGGCTCCGCAGCGTGGCCGCCCAGCCCTCGGGCACGGCGCTGAAACTGACCTCCAGCACGTTCTTGCCGGGGATCGAGGTCTTCAGCTTGAGCGGGGAGTCGAGGGCCATCAGCTTGCCGTGGTCGACGATGGCGATCCGGTCGCAGAGTTTGTCGGCCTCGTCCATGTAGTGGGTGGTCACCAGGATGGTGAGATCGCGCTCCCGTTTCAGGCGGGAGAGCATCTCCCAGACGGCGACGCGCGAGACCGGGTCCAGTCCGGTAGTCGGTTCGTCGAGGAAGAACATCCGCGGCTCGTGCACCAGCCCCCGCGCGATCTCGAGCCGGCGCCGCATGCCGCCCGAGAACATCTTCACGGGCTTGTCGCGCCAGGCGGCCAGGTCCACCGCCTCCAGCAGTTCGGTGACGGCGCGCCGCCGCCGGTCGCGCGGCAGGCCGTAGAACTTGGCGAAGATGACGAGGTTCTCCTCCGCGCTGAGGTCGAGGTCGGTGGTCATGGCCTGGGGAATGACGCCGATCGACTGGCGCACGGCGTTCTGGTCCCGCGCGACGTCGAAGCCGTTGACGCGGGCGGTGCCCGAGGTCGGCGGCACGAGTGTCGTCAACATGCGGATCAACGTGGATTTTCCCGCGCCGTTGGGACCGAGCAGGCCGAAGACCTCGCCGCGCGCGACCGTGAAGCTCAGGTGGTCGACGGCGCAGAAGTCGCCGAAGCACTTGGTGAGACCGGCGACCTCGATGGCAGGTTCGGGCGCGCTCACCGCAGGGGAAGGGTTACATACGCGGTCATGCCCACGGCCAGGCTCCGGTCGCGGTTGTCGCAGCGCAGGCGGACCTGGAAGGTCTTGATGTCGCGCTTGGTGCGGCTGACATCGCGCTGGGTGGCGTAGTCGGCATCGATGCCGCGGAAGAAGACCGTGCCCGTGCGGGTGGCGCCGGACGGGAGGCGGACGGTCAGTTTTTCGCCGAGGTGGATCCGGTCGATGTAGGTCTCGGGCACGTCGATGCGCACCCACAAGTCGTCGGGATTGATGAGCGTGACGATCGCCTGGCCGGGATTCACCACCTCGCCTTGGAGGGCGGCGCGGACGTCCACAATGCCGCCGATCGGGGCGTGGATCTCGGTGTAGCCGAGTTCGACCTGCGCCTTCTCACGTTGGGCCTCGGCGGCCGCAAGCTGGTGCCGGCCGGCATGGACGGCCGCCGTCCGGCCGGCGACCTGGTCGGCATTGGCCTGAGCCGCGGCCAGGGCGGCCTTGGCGGCCTCGACCTGCCGACTCAAGGCCAGCACGTGGGCCTTGGCGCTGTCATAGGA
>JBJKRV010000403.1:0-16400 GCA_046704465.1 Opitutaceae bacterium
CGGACGATCCCCCCGCGTATCTGGAATTTGACGGGGACCTGTACTGGTTGAATCGCAACCGGCGCCGTCAGCTTTGGATCAACACGCGCGAGAAGCCCCGTCCGGCATTCCGCCCGGCGCGGGGGACCAATGTTGCGGCCGAGCCCGCGGCGGATGGGACCGTGGCGGCATCGGGCGGCGGCGCGGCCGACCAGGCGGAGGTGGCGGCCAAGTCCGCCTCCTCGTCCTCCGCGCCCGACCAATCGGCGGCGGCGAAACCGCTGCCGGCCGGGCCCGAATTGCTCGATCGCCTCCGCCCGCTGATGCGGCGCAACCGCCGGGATTCCGGCCTGTCCGGCAGCATCAGCTTCCTGGCGCGCGCGCTGCGCACCAGTCCCCGCGCCTTGGAGGAGGCGTTTGGCGGCCTGGGTCTGGCGCTTCCTGAAGGGCCCGAGAGCCGGCCGGCATCGGTCGAAATCGGCTCGTCGGTCTATTGGCTCAATCAGGACAAGAAGGGCCAGGTGTGGATCAATGTCCGCGCGGCGCGGCCGGCCGGAGAGAAGCCGGCGGATTCGACCGCGGCGCCGTCCGTTCCGGAGGCCGCGGGCGAGCTCCAACCGGCCGCCGGCGGGGAAGCCGCTCCGACGCCGGAGCCGTCGGAAGGGACCCCGGTGGGATCGCCCCTGGCCGCGGTTCGCCTCCTGCTCAAGGAAACCCGGCGCGGCGGGCTGGCCGCGGAGGTGGAGAATCTCGCGCGACAGCTTGAGAAGACGCCGGACGAACTCCTGGAGGGTCTCGTGGACGCCGGCCTGAAGGTGCCGGAAAAGTCGCGGGAAAAACCGGTGTTTGCCGAACACGCGGGCGAGATCTTCTGGCTCAATCGCAACCCCAAGGGCGAGATCTGGGTCAATGCCAAGCCATCGAAGTTCGCGGAGCAGGCCGGTGCGCCGGCAGCCGCGGAACCCGGCGCCCGGCGACCGCGCCGGTCCCGCAAGAAGGCCGAGACGAGCGCCGACTGAAGCCGGCTTTCGGGCACGGGACGAAGGCAAACGGGGTTCGGGGTTGCGTTGTGCGGTCGGCGGCCAACGTTGGAGGCATGGCCGCGGAACCCGCACTCACCCTCGACGCCGGCGCCACCTTGGGCGAGGGCTCCATTTGGAACGACACGCTCCAGCGCCTGCATTGGGTCGACATCGAGGGACACCAGGTCTTCACGTTCGACCCGGCCACCGGGGAGAATCGTGCCTGCGATGTCGGTCAGCAGGTGGGCACGGTGGTGCCGCGCGCGGGGGGCGGATTGATGCTCGGGTTGCGCGAGGGGTTTGCCGGGCTCGATCTGGAGAGCGGACAGGTGACGCCGTGGCCGTGCCCGCCCGAGCACGATGCGGGAATCCTGCGCTTCAATGATGGCAAATGCGATCCGGCCGGCCGCTTTTGGGCGGGGAGCATGGAGTTGAAGAAAGGGCCGGCCCCGCAGGGGCGCCTGTACCGGCTGGATGTCGACGGTTCGATGCGGATCATGCTTCACGGCGTCGGCACCTCCAACGGGCTCGCCTGGGCGCTCGACCATCGCACGTTGTATTTCATCGACACGCCGTTGCTGCGCGTCGACGCCTTCGACTTCGACGCGGCCTCCGGCGACATCGCCAACCGGCGCACGGTGATCTCGATTCCGCCCGGCATCGGCCGGCCGGACGGATCCACGCTGGACTCCGAAGGGATGCTCTGGGTCGCCATGTTTGACGGGTGGAGTGTGACCCGTTGGAATCCGCAAACCGGCGAACTCCTGCAGCGCATCCGCCTGCCGGTGGCGCGAGTCACATCCTGCGCCTTTGGCGGGGAGGATCTGGGCACCCTCTACATCACCACGGCCCGGGTCGGACTCACCGAGGCGCAACTGAAGGAGCAGCCGCTGGCCGGCGGGCTGTTCCAGGTGCGCCCCGGCGTCAGAGGGCTGCCCGCCTTCTCCTATCGCGGGTGAGCGGAAGGCGCCGCCGCGGCGCGGCGGGTTAGCTTTGCCTTTGCCCGGGCGCTTCGCTCTTGTTGGCCGCGGCCCGCCTCCTCATGTCCCCGAACTCCGAACCGCCCACGTTGTGCGGGCACTTCGACTGGGTCGCCGACCACTCGGCCCGGCCGCGCCGCGTCCAGCGGGGGTTTCACGCGCAATTGCTGCGGTATTTCCGCCGGCACATTCCGGCCGGTAGCCGGGTGCTGGAATGGGGCTGCGGCACGGGCGATCTGCTGGCGGGTTTGCGGCCTTCGCGCGGCGTGGGACTGGATTTCAGTCCGCGCATGATCGCGCGGGCGCGCGAAAGCCATGGCGCCGAGCCGGCGCTCGAGTTCCGGGTGGCGGACGCCGGGACCGACGCGGCCGGCGGGGAGTACGACCACATCATACTGGACTACCTCACCGGTTATCTGGGCGACATCCAGGCGTTGCTGCAGCGACTGCATGCCGCCGCCGATGAGAGGACGCGGTTGCACGTCACGACGATCAATACCCTCTGGCTCCTTCCCCTGCGCCTGGCGGTGGCCGCCGGGATGGCGAGCCGGCAGCCGCCGAGCAACTGGCTGTCGCATGCCGACCTTTTCAACCTGATCGAGCTCGCCGGGTGGGAGGTGGTGTGTTTCGAGCGGCTGCAGCTCCTGCCCTTCGACGTGCCGCTGCTCGCGCCGCTGGTGAACGGCGTTCTCGTGAAACTCCCGCTCCTGCGCCACCTGGGCATGACGCTGGCAATCACGGCGCGACCGCGGCGCGCACCGGCCCTGAACGGGGAGACGCGGTGTTCCGTGGTGGTGCCGGCGCGCAACGAGGCCGGCAACATCCGCGCCGTGCTGGACCGGGTTCCCACCCTCGGGGGCCCGACCGAGATCATCCTGGTCGAGGGTCACAGCACCGATGGCACCTGGGACGTGATCCAGCGCGAGATTGCCGCCTACCGCGGCCCGCACGCGGTGCGCGCGCTGCAGCAAACGGGCCGGGGCAAATGGGACGCCGTCCGCACCGGCCTGGCGATTGCCCGCGGCGACGTGGTCGTGATTCAGGACGCCGACCTGACGGCGCCGCCCGAGGACCTGCCGAAGTTCTTCGGGGCGCTCGCCTCCGGCACGGCCGAATTCGTCAACGGCAGCCGGCTCGTTTATCCGATGGAGCGGGAGGCGATGCGCCTGCTCAACCTGGCCGGCAACAAGTTCTTCTCGCTGGCCTTGAGCTATGTGCTTGGCCAGCCGCTCAAGGACAGCCTCTGCGGCACCAAGATGTGCCTCCGGTCCGACTACGAACGCATGCTGCGGCGCCTGGAAGGCTTTGGGGAGTTCGATCCATTTGGCGACTTCAACCTGCTTTACGGCGCCGCGCTCCTTGATCTGCGGATCCGCGACCTGCCGGTGCGCTATCGCGAGCGGACCTATGGCCGCACCAACATCTCGCGCTTTCGCCACGGCTGGCTGTTGCTGCGCATGACCTGGTGGGGCCTGCGCCACCTGCGGTGGCGCGGGTGAGGCGCCGCCGCGGTCGCGCCGACCGGGTCTCAAGGAATCAGGTTCAGGGTATGCTTCGGCGGTCCCGGCAGGAAGGGAGTCGGCTGGCCCTTCACCCAGGCCTCATAGCCGGCGCGGTAGTAGGGGGACAGTGGATCGCCGCTCTCCCCGCCCGGCATCTCGAAGATGCCCTGGGCCTCGTGGCCGGGCGACACGACGAAACGCTCCGAGGCTCCGAAGGATGGGGCTTGCACGCGCGGCATGTCGCGGTCCCCGGGGAGCTGCACCGCGGGCATGTCGAGGAAGCGCGCCAGCAGGCCCGGGAGAAAATGGCTGAACGGATGCTGGATGCGCGCCGTGTTGTGCAATCCCCAGGCCAGGTGCGACATCGGGCGGGACTGGCTCCGTCCCCACCGCACCACGTCGTCCGCCGCGGCCAACAGGAGCTCGTTCCATGAGATGTAGTCGGGCGTGAGGAAGTTGGGCGGGCGCGCCTGCACGAGACGCCAGAGCGGCTCCTCATAATCGAGCTTGTGAAAGTCGAAGTTGGCGTAGAAGTCGGCGCACGGGGCGAAGATCGGCCCGAGGGCGCGCTCGGCCACGAATGTACGCCATCGGCGCACGAGCGTGTACGCGACCGAGTCGACGGAGGCGCGTCCGTTCCATTGCTCCACCAGCCGGCGCAGCTCCGCCCGACCTTTGTGCCCTGCGACCGCCTCGGGGGTGAGCGTGGCAAGCAGCAGCTTCTCCCAGCGATCGAGCAGCAGGGCGCGGTCGTCGAGCTGGACGGCCAGCAGGTCGCGGGGCGTGGCCGGCTGCTTGAGCGCGGTGAGATCATCCCGGATCTGGCGCGCCCGGGCCGGACACAGGTAGCCGCCGTCCCCGATGCGGCGGTAGGCCTCGCCGCCGACCGCACGGTTGTTCGCTGACCAGATCTGCCCCGAGGGCGGAGAGACAATGCGCGGGTAGTCGGCCGCCGGCAGCCAGCCGTCCCAGCTGCGGTCGCCGTAGGTCCAGATCGCCGGCAGGCGGCCGTCGAAGCCGACGCGGCGCGGCAGAAAGCCGGCAATCGTCCATCCGATCGCTCCGCTGCGGTCGGCCACGACCAGATTCTGGTCCGGAATGCCGAAACGCGGCGCCAGGGCCAGCGCGGTCTTGACGTTCGTGGCGGTTTCCAGGGCCATGAGGTTGAGGTTGATCGCGGCGGGATTGTCGAACACCCAATGCAGGACCAGCGAACGCTCGCGGGCCGCGTGTCCGATCACCGGGCCCCAAACCGTCCACTGGGTGACCGAGTCGACGGTCTTGTCACCCCGGAGATGGATGGTGGCGTGGCGGTCCTCCATCAGCGTCAGATTGGAGCCGTTATGGTAGAGCGTCGGCGCGATGTCGCTCGGCTCCACGATGACCACGTCGGAGGTGTCGGTGAAACTGTTGGTGAAACCCCAGGCGATGTGGCCGTTGCTGCCGGCGATGATGATTGGAATTCCGGGAATGGTGACGCCGGTGACGCGGTGCAGCCCGGTGGCGGAGCCCGCCGGTTTCGCTTTCGGGGCTCCTGGTTCCGGGGTGGGGTTTGAAGGTTGGGCGCCGGCTTTCGAATCGTCGTCGGGCAGCGCCGACTTGGAACTTGAATCCTCCGCGCCCCATTCCAGCGACACCCGGTACCAGAGATTGGGGACGTGCAGGTTGAGGTGCATGTCGTTCGCGAGCAGGGCCGAGCCGGTGGCGGTGCGTGTACCGGCCAGCGCGAAGGCGTTGGAGCCGGCGTCGCGCCGGTCCGTGGCCCGATCGACGCGTGCGAGCAGCTCCGCTTCCGTGGGTTCATCGGCACGGCTGGTCTGGCTCCGGCGCAAATCGATCTCGTTGGGGCCCGGAATCGGGGGCTCGGGAAATGTGCTGCCGTCGAGCGCGGCGTCGAGGGCCGTGCCCCGGGGCACGAGGAAATCGAGCACGTCACGGCCGTAAGTATACTGGATGGCGGCCAGCATGCGTTCATAGCTTCCCTGGGAGTCCTGCAGATTCAGCACCTCGGCATAGCCGACCAGCAGGGTGTCCTCCGGGGTCCACGGCCGGGGCTGAACGCGCAGCACGTCATACTCGAACGGTTTGGCGCGGAGCGAGGCCAGGCCCGCGTTGACTCCGGCGGTGTAGGCGTCGACCAGGGCGCGTTGGTTCGCGGGGAGCAGAGCCAGGGCTTTGCGGGCCAGTTTGCGGAAATCGTGCACCCGGGCCTGGCGGTCCAGGTCCAGCGTGAAATGCCCGAAGAGTTCGGACAATTCGCCGGCGGACCGGCGGCGCAACAGGTCCATCTGGAAAAATCGATCCTGTGCGTGCACGTAGCCGAGGGCGCGGGCGACTTCGAGGGGGTTCGCCCCGCGGATGGTGGGCACGCCCCGGGCGTCGCGCGTCACCGTCACGGGGGCGGAGAGGCCGGGCAACCGGGCCACGCCGTCAAGTTGCGGCAGGCTGCGACGCATCGCCCACCAGAGCCAGCCGGCGATGAGCAGCGCGATCACCAGCAGCACGCTCAGGACGCTGGCCAGCAGGCGGAATCGGATGGAGGCGGCGGGGGACATGACGCGTAGACCGGCGGGGCCGTCCGTTCAACGGGGCGCGGCGCTGGCCGCCCCGCCGGCCAGATCCAACGCCCGCACGATGTCCTCGACGCATGCTGCGGGCGGACGGGCAGCGTCGACAATCAGTGCCTCATCGGGGCCGGGCTCCTCGAGCGCCTCGAACTGGCTGCGGAGCATGGCCGCCTTCATGTAGTGGTGCTGGCGGGCCTGCAGGCGCGACAGTAGCAAGTCGAAGCTGCCTTTCAGGTAGACGAACCGGGCGGAGTGTTCGGCCCCGGTCAGTTCGGCGCGGTAGCCCTCCTTCAGGGCGGAGCAGGCCAGCACGACGTTCTCGCCGCGGGCCGCACAGGCCTTGAGGTGGGCGCGCAGTGCCGCCAGCCACGGGGCGCGGTCGGCATCGTCGAGCGGGATCCCGTGGCTCATCTTTTCGATGTTGGCGCGCGGATGAAAATCGTCCCCGTCGTCGAACCGCCACGGTGGGCCCAGCCGGGCGACGAGCGCCGTGCCGATGGTGGTTTTCCCCGAACCGGACACGCCCATGAGGATGAGGTTCATGCCGGCTTCGGTCGGAGGGTGGGGCGGGGATGGGAGGATCTCACTCCAGCCAGGCGCGGGTCGCGACCGGGTCGCGCCCTTCGTCGAAATCGATCAGGTCGAAGAAGGTCTCAACCGGGCGGTCGGCGAGTCCGTAGGCGCGCGCCCGCTCCTGCAGCGCGTCCGACCGGTCGTCTCGCCAGCCGATCTTCATGAGAAACCGGTTCCAGACATTGCATTCGTCGTCGCTGCGGGCCGTTCCCCGGGCCTCGGCCCAGGCGAGGATTTCCGCCTCGGTGCCGCCCTCCAGGGTGCGCGCCACGAGTTCGGCATACCGAATGCCGAGAAAGCGGCAGCAGCGGGCGTCGAACAGGCCGGGGCGGGCATCCCCGAGATTCGCCTGGTATTCGGCCGGCAGGCGGCCCGCGGCGTGGAGGCGGATCTTGTCGAGCATCCGGCCGAAATAGACGAGGCGGCCGACCTTGGCGTAGGGAGTGCGGAGACCGGGAACAGCAGGCATGGGATTTTCGATGGGAGATTTCCGTCAGCGGACGATCTCACATCGAAAACCGGCGGTCGGAAACCAAAATTCGCGTTCAATCCCGCCAGTAATAAACGGCCGTGCACAGCGCCGCCATCATGATCGTGGGGAGGATGATCCAGTACGGACTGAACGGAATGGACCACCGGTTCACCGCCCAGATCACGACGAAGCACTTGATCACAATCAACAGCCAGCAGCCGAGGATGAGACGCTCCATCCAGGGGTTGCGCGGCATCCGCTCCTTGACCTCGACCTCGCGGACGAATGCCTGTTCGTAGTTCGCGGACGAGGAGCGGCTGATCAACTGGAGCAGGTTCGTAAGCAACGCCTGCAAACCTCGCCGCGTCCGGCCAAAACGCAAACGGCCGCCGGCAGTGCATTGACCGGGGTGGGGCGGCGGCTAGCCTGCGGTCATGTACCGCGCCCTCCAGCTCCGGAACATCCTGTTCGCATTTCTGCCTGCGGCCGTCACGCTCGGCCAGGTGGATCGCATCACCGGTCGTTCGTTTGCCACCCGCTCCGAAGTCATCGCGCCGCACGGCATGGTCTGCACCAGCCAGCCGCTGGCGACGCAGGTGGGCCTTGAGATCCTGAAGGAGGGCGGGTCGGCGGTCGACGCAGCCATTGCGGCCAACGCGGCGCTCGGGCTGATGGAGCCGGTCAGCTGCGGGGTCGGCGGGGATCTGTTCGCGATCGTGTGGGATGCGAAGGAGCGCAAGCTCTACGGCCTGAACGGCTCGGGGCATTCCCCCCTGGGGCTCAGCTACGAGCAGATGCAGGCCGAGCTGGCGAAGCTGCACCGCACGACCATTCCGTCGTTCGGCATGCTGCCGATCAGCGTCCCGGGGGCGGTGGACGGGTGGGAGACCCTGCACGCGAAGTTCGGGCGGCTGCCCATGGCGCGGGTGCTGGCTCCCGCGATCCGCTATGCGAAGGAGGGATTCCCGGTCAGCGAGCTGATCGCCTTCTACTGGGAGCGCAACGTCGCGATTCTCCGGGCGCAGCACCTGCCGGGAGCCTTTCTCGACACCTACGCGCCCGGCGGGCATGCGCCGGCCAAGGGCGAGGTCTTCCGCAACCCCGACCTCGCCCGTACCTACGAGCAGATCGCCGCGCAGGGCAGCGACGGCTTCTACCGCGGCGAGATCGCGGACCGCATCGACGCCTTCATGCGCGCCAACGGCGGCTGGCTGCGCCAGGCCGATTTCGCGCGGCATCACTCGACCTGGGTCGAGCCGGTCTCGACCGACTATCGCGGCGTCGACGTCTACGAACTGCCGCCCAACGGCCAGGGCATCGCCGTGCTGGAGATGTTGAACATCCTCGAGGGTTACGACCTGCGGAAGATGGGGTTCCTGTCCGCCGACGCCCTGCACGTGATGATCGAGGCGAAGAAGCTCGCGTTCGAGGACCGGGCGCGATTTTACGCCGATCCGGATTTCGCGCCCGCGCCGGTGTCATGGCTGATCTCGAAGGCCTACGCCGCGCAGCGCCGCCAGCTGATCGACCTGGCGCACGCCGGCCGGACCTATGACGCGGGCAATCCGGCGTTGCAGCACGGGGACACGATCTACCTCTGCACCGCGGATGCCGAGGGCAACATGGTCTCGCTCATCCAGAGCAACTACCGCGGCATGGGCAGCGGCATCACCGTGCCCGGCCTCGGGTTCGATTTCCAGGACCGCGGCGAGATGTTCACCATGGAGGCGGGCCACCCCAACGTGTACGCGCCGGGCAAGCGTCCGTTGCACACCATCATCCCGGCCTTCGCGATGAAGGGCGGGCAGCCCTGGCTGGCCTTCGGCGTCATGGGCGGGGCGATGCAGCCGCAGGGCCAGGTGCAGATCATCGTCAACCTGGTCGACTACGGCATGAACCTGCAGGAGGCGGGCGACGCGGCGCGCTGGCAGCACGACGGGTCGACCGACTACAACCACCCCAAGATGGTCGACGGCGGCTACGTCTATCTGGAGAGCGGCATCCCTTGGTCGACGGTGGCCGAGCTGAAACGCCGGGGGCACGACATCCGGGTGGATCTGGGCGGCTTCGGCGGCTACCAGGCGATCATGTGGGACGCCGGGCACCACGTGTACTACGGCGCCAGCGAGAGCCGGAAGGACGGCCAGGCGGCCGGTTACTGAAATCCGCCGCTTTTGCTTGTTGGCACGCGGGAATCCGGCTTGCCTGCTTTTCGCCATTCGCATGACCGACTCTGCCGCCTCGTCCTCGTCCGAATCCGGCCCGCTGTTCAACTGGCTCACCCGCCGGGGCGCCGGCGTGCTGCTCCACCCGACCAGCCTGCCCGGCGACTTCGGCGTGGGAACCTTTGGCGGCGTCGAGCGTTTCCTCGAGTTTCTGGAGGCGGCGGGCTGCCACTACTGGCAGCTCTGCCCGCTGGGGCCGACCGGCTACGGCGACTCACCCTACCAATGTTTCTCGGCCTTCGCCGGCAATCCCTACCTGATCAACCTCTTCGAGGTGACCCGCCACGGCCTTCTCCCTCAGGATGCCCTCGGGCCGCTGGTCTTCCTGAGCGCGGACCGCGTGGATTACGGGGCGTTGAACCGGCTGGTCTGGCCGCTCCTGGACCGGGCCTGCCGGAATTTTCGGGGCGGCCGCGGCGTCGGGCCCTACGGCGACTATGCCGCGTTCAAGCAGGCCAACACCGCGTGGCTTGAGCCCTACGCCCTGTTCCGGGCCCTGAAGGACCAGTATCAGGGCAAGCCCTGGTGGGAGTGGCCGCCGGAGGTGCGCGACTTTTCGCGGGCCCGGCGGTCGGCCCAGCGGTCCGCCCTCGAGGCGGCGATCGAATCGCACGCCTTCTCGCAATACCTGTTTTTCGGCCAGTGGCGCCGGGTCAAGGCCGCGGCCGCGCGCCGGGGCGTGGCCGTCATCGGCGACATTCCGATCTTCGTGGCGATGGACAGCGCCGACGTCTGGTCCGCTCCGCACCTTTTCGAGGTGGACGAGCGCACGGGCCGCCCGCTTGCCGTCGCCGGAGTGCCGCCCGACTATTTCTCGGACGACGGCCAGCTCTGGGGCAACCCGCTCTACCGGTGGAACGTGCATGCGGCCGACGACTTCGCCTGGTGGCGCGCCCGATTGCGGGCCGCGTTTGAGCTTTATGACGTGGTGCGCATCGACCACTTCCGGGGTTTTGCCGATTACTGGCGCATCCCGGCGCCCGCGACCACGGCGCGCCACGGAGAATGGCGGCCCGGGCCGGGCCTGGCGCTGTTTGAGTCGATCCAGCGCGCCTTTCCGGGGGCGAAGATCATCGCGGAGGACCTCGGGGAATTGTCCGACGCCGCGCGCCGCCTGCGGGTGAAGACCGGTTTGCCGGGAATGGCGGTGCTGCAATTCGCCTTTGGCGGCCCGAGCAACAACTCCTACCTCCCGCACAACCTCGAAGCCAACGGCGTCGTCTATCCCGGCACGCACGACAACGACACGACGCTGGGATGGTATGCCAGTGCCGACGAAAAGACCCGCGACCACGTGCGCCGTTATCTGCGGGTCAGCGGCAGCGAGATCGGTTGGGACTTCATCCGCGCGGCCTATGCCGCGGTCAGCCGGCTGGCCATCATCCCGCTGCAGGACCTCCTCAGCCTGGGGTCGGAGGCGCGGCTCAACCGCCCCGGGCGACCCGACGGCAACTGGCAGTGGCGCTGCCGCGCCTCGCAGCTCGACAAGCTGTTCGGAACGACGGCGGCGTACCTGCGGGACCTGGCGGCCCTCCACGGCCGGACGGCGGCGGCCAACGGCGACGACAAGCCGTCCTGAGCCGGGGGGCGCCGCCCGCGGCCGGCATTGCATCGCGGCCCGGCGCGGAGTAGCCATGGGATGAATTGGAGCCGACCATGGACGCCACCCGTTTCGCCCGCCCCCAGATCCTGAATCAGCCGACCTATCAGCCCGGCAAGCCGATCGCGCAGGTGGCGCGGGAGCTCGGGCTGGCTCCGTCGGGAATCGACAAGCTGGCCTCCAATGAGAATCCGCTGGGGCCGTCGCCGCAGGCCACGGCCGCCGCGGCCGCCGCCTTGCGGGAGGTGAACCTGTACCCGGACGGCGCCTGCTGGGATCTCACCGGCAGGCTGGCGGAGCGCCTGCAACTCGGCCGTGAACAGCTCGTGTTCGGCAACGGTTCCAACGAGGTGCTGGAACTCGCCGCGCATGTCTTCCTGGGGCCGGACACCGAGGCGGTGATGGGCGCGCACAGTTTCGTGGTGTACCGGCTGGCCACGCTGCTGATGGGGGCGCGGGCGATCGAAGTCCCGATGCCGGACCTCCACCACGACCTCGCGGCCATGCGCGCCGCCGTCACCCCGCGCACCCGGATCGTGTTTCTCGCCTGTCCCGACAATCCCACCGGCACGGTTTGCGCCGAGCCCGAGCTGATCGCGTTCGCCCGCAGTCTGCCCGACGACGTGCTGTTCGTGCTCGACCAGGCGTATGCGGAATACCAGGAGCGGGCGCCCGACCTGCGGCCGCTGATCGCGGCGGGGCGGCCGGTCCTGTGCACGCGCACCTTTTCGAAGATCTATGGCCTGGCGGGATTGCGCGTGGGCTACGGCTACACCCGGCCCGACATCGCCGCGCTGTTCCAGCGCGCCCGCCAGCCGTTCAACCTGAATGCCGTCGCCCAGGCGGCGGCCCTGGCGGCGCTGGACGACACCGACTTTGTCCGCCGCAGCCGCGAAACGAATTCCGCGGGCATGAAGCAGCTGACGGCCGGCTTCCGCGAACTCGGCCTGGAGTACGTGCCGTCGGAGGCCAACTTCATCCTCGTGGCGGTGCCGGACGGGGCGAAGGCATTTCGATTTCTTCAGGCGCGCGGCACGATCGTGCGGCCGTTTGCCGACCTGCCCGGCCACGTGCGCATCACGGTCGGCACCGAGGCCCAAAACGAACGCTGCCTGGCGGGCCTGCGCGCGTACCTGGCGTCAGGCGCTTGAGTGCTCGCAGACGCCGACCTGTCCGCTGCAGTGGTGGGGTGCGGCCAAGGTCCGCGGGCGACGGGGTTGGTGCGAGTGAAAGCGAGAGCTGGGGTGAAGATGGGCGAGCAGGAGGGTGGAAGAGCGCATTGACGGGACAGCTGGGAACAAACGTGACCAGCGATCCACGCTTGGCACCGCAGACAGGACAGACGTGAAGGGCCGGAACCTCTCGTCATAGTCAGCAGGTCGGAGCGTTGCAGATTACAGACCACGGACCGTAGACCACCGGACGAGAGGTCAGAGATCAGGCCGGAATCCGGAGCCGAAATCGGATCACTGGCGGGTGGCTTGACACGTCTTCCGATGTTAGACACGGTGTTAGACATGAAGACAGCCACGGTCAGGGAAGTGCAGCACCAACTTGGCCGCGTGCTGGATCGAGTCCGGCGTGGCGAAGTCGTCACGATCACCAAGCGCGGCAAGGTGGTGGCCAAGCTGGTTCCCGCCAAAGACCCCTCAAGAGACGAGAACTCGGAATGGCCGGATTTTGCCGGCCGGATGCAGCGTCTGTTCCCCGCCGGCCCTCCCGCCGGCAAGCCAACGAGTGAAGTCGTTCTGGAGCTGCGCGAGGACCGGCATTGAGCCTCTATTTTGATTCGAGCGTGGTGGTGAAGCTGTACGTGCCGGAAAAGAACTCGCCTGAGGCGATCCGGTATGTGGAGTCGCGGCGCCAACCGCTGGTCATGACCCGGCACTTGCGGCTGGAGGTTCAGACCGCGATTCGAAGGCGGGTATTCGATCGGACCCTCCCAGCCGACAAGGCGAAGCAAGCGATCCAGCATTTCAATCGGGACGCGGCGTTGAGTTATGTATTCGACGATCCGGGTGTGGATATGCACGAGGTGTATGGCACGGCTCTGAATCTCTCGCGCGACTGGGCGGAGACGCTGGGAGTGCGGACGCTCGATATCATTCACGTCGCAACCGCGCTTGAACTGGGGGTAAGGGAATTCGTCACCGCCGACGTGCGCCAGGCGCGATTGGCCGAGAAGTGCGGACTTTCTGTGTCGAGGCTGTAACCCTGACGACGGAGTCGCGCCGGTGTGCCCAATTGCGCCGGGTGATCGCATCCGCCGGGATGCGTGCCGCGCTTGCCTCGGACGCTTACCGCGCCCCCAGCCAGGCGACCGCGATGCCGGCCAGCAGGCCGAAGAGGTGCCCTTCCCAGGAGGTGCCGTTGCGGGCCGGCTTCACGCCCGTGACCATGCCGCCGTAGAACAGGACGGCCACGCCCGCCATGACGAGATCGGAGGTCGTCCGTGTGATCCAGGCGGTGGCGACCAGATAGCCGAAGAGGCCGAAGATGACGCCGCTCATGCCCAGGTGCGTGGCCTTGCGTCCGAACAACCACAACAGCCCGCCCTGAATCAGGGCAATCGCCGCCGCCACGGCTGCAAAATGTGCCCCGCCGCGCGGCAGCAGCAGGGCGCCAAGAACGATAAACGGCGGCAGGTTGGCGGCGAGATGCGCCAGATTGGCGTGGACAAAGGGCGCCGCGACGATGCCGGGGAGGCCCGCCGCCCGTCGGGGCACGATCCCAAGTCGCGATACGGCCTTCGGAAACAGCACCGCAACCAGCGTGCCGGCGATCATCGCCACCGCCGGCCAGGCGAGGCAGCACCACGGCGGGGCGAAGAAGAGGTCGTGAAGCAGGGAGCCGGCGCGATCCATGAAGTCAGCGGTCAGAAATCAGAGGCCAGAATGGGAAAGGTCGGTGCGCCGGCCGGCATGCGGCATTTGACTGCTGGTCCCGCCTTCTCACCGCTGTGCCAGGTAGGGCTCGATCGGACGGAAGCCGGGCCGGTTGCAGGCGGCGTCCCGGGCCGGCATGTCGGCAAACAGATAGACGGCATAGCCGCCGAAGCCGCCGCCGCAATACTTCCAAGCCAGCGCCTGGCCGACATCCGCCGGCAGGGGCGCCATGCCTTCGGCCACCTGCACGGCGTGGGACTGCCGGACGGCATCCGCCAGCAGGTCGAGATCCTGGCGCCAGACCGCGTCGCGGGCCGTGCGGCCGGCGCGGGTGATCGCGGCATAATCGCGCGGCTGGTCGGCCACGCTCGGCGTGGAGTGCTGTCCTCCCGTCCAGAGCAGCGCCAGGCGCCCGGCCAGCAGGCCGCCGTCGGTCTTCAGTTCGAGATCGGGTCGTTGACCGCTGCGCCAGACGCAGAGGCCGGTCTCGGCGATCACCGCTGGATCCTGCCAGCCCACGCCGAGGTCCAGCTCGGAGGTGACGCCGTCCTTGGCGTTGAGGAGCGCCCAGGCGCCGCTGCCCCCGAGCCCGGCGTTGTGCTCGTACGGCCACGACTGGAGCGACACGGTCGGCGAAACGGCGCAGTTCACAATATAACCGTCGGGCCGGGCGAAGCGGGGCACGTCGAGCCAACCGCCGGCAAAATCCACCCGCAGGGGCGCCTCCTGCGGCGCGCGGATCCAGCGGACGATTTCCGTGGTCGAGATCGGCGAGAACTGGGGCGGGGTCTTGGGCAACACCTCGTACCGGGCGCCGGTTTCGCGGCACAGGGCCCGCTTCAGGTCCGAGTAGCGATCGTCCTCGGTGACCGCGAGGATGTCGGGCCGCAGGCGCAGGAATTCCGGCTTGAAGTCGAGCCCCTCGTCCAGGCTGGTGCCGACGACCACTTCATCCACGGAGTCCAGGGCCGCCAGCAACGCGCGCTTGTGCTCGTCGGGCAGCGAGCTGCGGCGCTGACGGTACCGCCACAGCACCGCGGCGGAGGCGAACGAGACCGTGAGGTGGTCGCCCAGCGCCCGCGCCTCGCGAAAAAACTGCAGATGCCCGGCGTGGACGATGTCGTAGAAGCCGGAGACAAAGACCTTGATCATGGTCGGACCCAGCACGACGCGGCGCGGCGCCCGCGTCAATCCGCCGGTGCGGCGCCCGGTGTGCGCGTTTCCATCATGGTCCTTGGGTGGAGCCCGCTCTCCGTGCGGGCTTGAGCCGGCGCGGAGCGCCGGTACCACCCAACTGACACCCTGCCGTGCGGTGGCGACGCGCAGTCTGCCTTTGCCAATGGCGGCGGATTCTGGTTGGCTGCGCGCATGCGCATCGCCGTCTTGGCCGACACCCACGACCGCTGTCCGCCCGGCCTCACGGACCGCCTGAAGGGGGCCGACGAAATCTGGCATCTGGGCGACGTATGCGAACCGGGCTTGTTGGCGGAGTTCGAGGCGCTGGGTCCGCCGCTGCGGGTGGTGCTCGGCAATTGCGACTCGTACCCGGGCTGGCCGCTGGAGTTGCGCCTGGAACGCGGCGGCGTGCGTTTTCTGCTGACCCACATTCCGCCGACCCGGGCGCCGAAACGCGTGCAGATCGTGTTGCACGGGCACACCCACGTGCCGCGCGACGAGACCGACCCCGACGGCGTGCGCTGGCTGAACCCAGGGTGCATCTCGCGGCCCCGGAACGGCGCGACGTCCAGCTTCGCCTGGCTCACCGTGCGGTCACCGGGGAAGATTGACTGGAGTCTCGTGCCGCTTTGATCCGCGATGAAACGAACATTGCCCAACCTGCTGAGCGGGTCGCGGCTGGTGCTGGCCCTGGTGATGGTGGTGTTGGCGTGGGTGACTGACTCGCGCGCTGCGTTCCTAACCCTGCTGGTGGCCGCGCTCGTGACGGATGGCCTCGACGGCTACTTCGCGCGGCGCTGGCACGTGGAGTCGGATTTTGGCCGCCGGCTGGACAGCTGGGGCGACTATGTGCTCACGGCGGCGGCGCTGGCCGGAATCTGGCGCCTGTGGCCCGCGCTGGTGCGTGAAGAGTGGCCCTGGTTTCTCACCACGTTGATCGGCTACTTCATTCTCCTGGCGTACGGGTTGATCCGGTGGCGCCGCGTCCTCGGCTACCACACCCGGATGGCGAAGACGATGGTCGTGGTGATGCCGGTGACGGTGGCCGTGTTGTTGCTGGGCGGCACGGACGCGCTTTTCCACGTGGCGGTGATTCTGCAGGTGGCCTGCGGACTGGAGGAGCTGGCGATCGCCTTCGTCCTCCCGGGATATTCCGGCCACATGCCCAGCTTGTGGCACGCGCTCCGGCGGCGGCGGGTGGAGCATTCCGCCGGGGTGGGGACGTCGCACCATCCATGAAGTGCGCACCCGGGACAACCGCCCTCCCGGGTTTGTCACGTAATACGTGACAAACCGGCCCGCATGCTTCTCGCGCTCGCGGGAAGGCGGTTTCGCCGCGGGGGGGGGGGGCCCCCCCCCCCCCCGGCCCCCGCCCCCCGCCCCCCCCCGAGAAAACACCAAAAACAACACCCCCGCCGC
>JBJKRV010000404.1:0-2580 GCA_046704465.1 Opitutaceae bacterium
TCCGGGCGCACCGGGCGGGCCCTCGCCGGGAAATCCCCCGTTTGTGATACCGTTTCTGGGGAAAACGCGATGACACGATTCGACCGGATTCTTTGGATTGTTCTCGACAGCGTCGGCATCGGCCCGATGCCCGACGCCGACGCCTACGGCGACGCCGGCCGCGACACGCTGGGCCATATCGCCGGCTCCCGGCCCCTCGCCGTGCCCAATCTGGTTCGCCTGGGTCTGGCCAATATCCGGCCGCTGGCGCATCTCGCGCCGGCCGCGACGCCCGAGGGCGCTTACGGCAAGGCCGCCACCCACTCGCCCGGCAAGGACACCACCGTCGGCCACTGGGAAATGGCCGGGATCTGGCTCGACCGGGCCTTCCCCGTTTATCCCGACGGATTCCCGCCGGAGATCATCGAGCCCTTCGAACGCGCCATCGGCCGGAAAACGCTCGGCAACAAGCCTGCTTCCGGCACGGAAATCCTCAAGGAACTCGGCGAAGAACATATGCGCACCGGCCGCCCCATCGTCTACACCTCGGGCGACAGCGTTTTTCAGCTCGCGGCCCATGAAGAGGTGATCCCCGTTGCCGAGCTGTACCGGATGTGCGAGATCGCCCGTGCCCTGCTGGCCGGGCCGCATCAGGTGGGACGCGTCATCGCGCGCCCCTTCCTTGGCGCGAGCCGCGACAATTTCCGCCGCACCGAGCGCCGCCACGACTACGCCGTCCCGCCGCCGCGCCCGATGCTGCTCGACGTGCTCACCGAGCGCGGCGTGCCGGTCCTGGGCATCGGCAAGATCTTCGATATCTACGACGGACGGGGCGTGCCGGAATCGGTCCGCACGAAAAGCAACGCGGACGGCATGAGCAGGATTGCGGAAGCGATGGGCAGCCGCGCGGAGGGATTGATCTTCGCCAACCTGGTCGATTTCGACATGCTCTACGGCCACCGGAAGGACGTGGAGGGGTTTGCCCGGTCCATCGAGGAGTTCGACGCCCGGCTCGGTCCGCTTCTCGGGAAGCTCCGGCCGGCGGATCTTCTGGTCATCACCGCCGACCACGGATGCGACCCCGATCCCGCCTGGCCTTCGACGGACCACTCGCGCGAATACGTGCCGCTGCTGGCCTGTGGACCCGGCGTCCGCCCCGGCACCGACCTCGGCATCCGTGAAACCCAATCGGACCTGGGCCAGACCGTGGCGGAGAACTTCGGCGGCCGAATCCCTCACGGCACGAGTTTCCTCGACCGCCTTCTTGCTTCCTAGCTCCCCTTCGACCGACCGCAGGCAGTCCCGTCCCGGCGTGGCGAGACCAGGCTCAGTTCGCCGGGGGCGAGGCGGGGGCCGGCGCGGCTTGCGGATAGTAACCGACGCGGGTTCGCGCGTACACCTTGCCGAGTCCGCGCGGCAGGTCGACCAGCTTGACTTCAACGCGCCGGAATCCACCGTTCGATTGCGGATTTGTGGGGTAGTAGCCGAGCAGATACTGGTTGCGGATGTCCTGGGCCACCTGCAGGCAGATCTGATGGACCTTGTCCACCGTCTTCGGGAAAAAGGCCAGGCCGCCGGTCGCCTCCGACAGTTCGCGCAGGGCGCGCCTGGCCTTGCGCGCCTCGCTGCGGTCGTCCTCGCTGAGCAGGCCGACCGTGTAGATCATGGCGTTCGATCTCTCCGCGGCCTCCACCGTATATGGCAGACTGTGCCGGCTGGCGTTGTCTTCCCCGTCCGTAATGACGACCAGGACCTTTTTTTCGCGCGTTCCCAGCCGGAGGTGATGCAGCGAGGCCAGGACGGCGTCGTAGAGGGCCGTCGAGCCGCGCGAGTCGATGCGGTCGAGCGCCTGCCGCAAAATCGGGATGCTGCTGGTGAAGTCGGAAGGCTGGTCGAGATAGTAGTCCTCGTTGAAATTGACGACGAAGACCTGGTCGGCGGGGTTCGAGCTCTTGACCAGGGTCAGCGCGGCCTCGTTGACCTGCGGCCGCTTGTCGCGCATGCTGCCGCTGTTGTCGATGACCAGGCCGATCGTGACGGGGATGTCCTCGCGCTTGAACACGGACAGCGTTTGCTCGACCTTGTCCTCGTAGACGCGGAAATTCTTCTCTTTCAGGCCGCTGACGAACTTGCCGTCCTTATCGGTGACGGTCACCGGCAGGACCACCAGATCGACGCTGCGCTGGATGCGGGCCCCTTGCGGCGGTGGAGGGGGCGGCGGAGGGGGCTGCTGGGCCAGCGCCGGCGCCACGAAAAACGCCAGGGCCGCCAGAGAGGCCCAGGCGGTGAAGCGGGAAAACTTACGGCCCGGGCGCGTAGTAGCCGCGCTTGTAATAGGCGCGCAACGGCGGAAGTCCGGGCGGTGGTTGCAACCGGACCTTGATCTTTCTCCACTTGCCATTGTTGTCATGATTGCTCGGTTTGTATCCCAGGACATATTGATTGCGCAGCTCCATGCTGATCTTGCTGGCGATGTCGGGCAGCTCGTTGATGTTGCTGACGGGAAAGACGCGGCCCCCGGACATCTCCGCGAGCTCCTGCAGAAGCTCCGGCCCTTCTCCTTCTTCCGGCGTACGGAAGCGATCGGCCAGCGGCTCGTAG
>JBJKRV010000405.1:0-4926 GCA_046704465.1 Opitutaceae bacterium
GGCGATCGACAACGGCATCAGCAGCGGTCCGATCAGCGAGGACAACCAGAACACCCCGCCATCGGGCCAAAAGACGCCGACGGAGGCAAAAGGAAATCCAGCGTATTGAGGCGGGGCGGGCAGCCGCCGGGGCGAACCGCCCTGATCAGCGGCTGCCTCGGCCTGGCCCTCCTGTGGAGCCGGCGTTGGCAGCGGGCCGGCCGCTGGGTCCTGGCGGCCCAGCTCATCGTCCTGCTGCTGGCCGGCAACAAGTGGGTGAGCGGCCGCCTGATCCACCCCCTGGAGGACCGCTACCCCGCGGTGGCCGACTACCGCGCCGGCGAGCCGCTGCCCCCCGCCCTCGCCGCCTGTCGTTATGTGGTCGTGCTTGGCGCCGGCAGCAACGACCAGCCGGATCTGCCGGCTCTCGCCAAGCTCAGCGCCTCGGCCCGGGCGCGGCTGACCGAGGGCGTGCGCCTCCTGCGCCTGCTGCCGCGGGCGACGCTCATCGTCTCGGGGCCGCCGCAGCGGCGGGGCGGGTTGCCGCATGCCCGGATCCTCGCCCGGGCCGCCGAATCGCTGGGCGTCGCGGCGGAACGCATCCAGCTCATCGAAGACGCCCACGACACCGAACAGGAGGCGGCGGCCTTGCGCACCCGGGTCGGCGACGTCCCGTTTGCGCTCGTCACCTCCGCCTGGCACATGCCCCGGGCGGCGGCCCTGTGCCGGGCGCAGGGCCTCCACTTCGTCCCCTGCCCCACCGATTTCCTCTTCGTCCACGGCCGCCGCTGGAGCTTCCGGGATTTCACCTGGGATGTTCCGTCCCTCGAGCGCAGCACGCGGGCCGTCCACGAATACCTGGGGCTCGCCTGGTCCGCGCTTCGCGGCCGGCTTTAAGCCGAGGCGGGAGGCCGAATCTCCCCGGAGATCGGGTCCCACCCGGATTGCAGTTTCAGTCAAGGAAATCGGATCCAGACGATCGGTCCTTTCACCGGTGCAGCCCGACCTCGCTCGGCGCCTTGGCCCGAAGGGCGACGGCGGCCGGGCGGGCTGACGCCGTGCCTAATGTAGACGGGTGCAGGAATCCGCCTCAACGATCCGATGGTCATAGGTGGAGCGCGACCTCCGGGCGCGCTGAACCGTGAGATTCGAGGCAACGTGACGACGGACCCGCTCGGAGCGCGGGGCCCACCTTCCATGCAACTGCGGCCAGAAGGCCGAACCGCCATTCGGAGGCTACCAGGTGGCGGGCTCAATCCGATGCGCAGAGGCCGTTCACACCTCCACCCGCCGCCCGGTGCGGGCGGCGGCATAGATCGCGGTGATGATGCGCAGGTCGCGGCGGCCGAGTTCCCCGGGCACCGGGGTCTGGCGCCCGGTCAGGATGCAGTCGGCGAAATCATCCATCTGCAATGCCTGCTGGTTGACCGGCGGGTAGTGCAGCCGTCCGCGGGAGGTCGCCCCCGTGATTCCGCCGTAGGAAAAGGCGGTCCGCAGCTCGATCCAGCCGTGCGGGGCCTCGGCGCGAAACCAGTTCGCCTGCTCCGCGTAGCTGGTCCGCCCCTCCCCGACGGCGCCGCCCGGAAATTCCATCGTCCAGCGGATCGTCTCCTCCACGTCGCGAAAGAAATCCGGCCGCGTCTTCGGCTCCTCGTGTGCCGTGACCGCAATCGGCGCGACCCCGTCGGCCGCCATGCAGGCCGCATGGAGCACGTAGATGCCCAGGTCCATCAGCGGCCCGCCGCCGGCCAGGCGGCGCTCCGCCCGCCACTCGTGCCGGCCCATCACGAAGGCAAAGTCACCGTTCATCCGCTCGAAGGCACCGAAATCCCGCTCGCGGGCCAACCGCATCAGCTCCCGGTGGTACGGATCGAAATGCAGCCGGTAGCCGATCGACAGCTTCACGTGCGCCGCCTTGCAGGCCGCGATCATCGCGTCGCACTCGGCGACCGACACGGCCATCGGCTTCTCGCAGATCACGTGCTTGCCGGCCCGCGCGGCGCGGATCGTGTGCTCCGCATGCAGGGCGTTCGGCGTGACGACGTACACGATGTCGACCCCCCGATCGTCGGCCAGCCGTCCCATCGAGTCGTAATCATAGACGCTGGTCGCGGGGAAGCCGTAGTCGCGGCTCCAGCGCGCCCCTTTTTCCGGCGAGCCCGTGACCACCGCGGCCAGCCGGCATCGCCGCGTCCGCCGCAAAGCCGGCCCCAGTTGTCCGGTGCTGTAGCGCCCGAGGCCGACCAGGGCGACGCCGAGCCGGCGGTCCTCCCGACCGCCGGTTTCGACTCCACGGGCCAGCGCATCGATTCCATTTGTCATCGCGAATCCCCCGGCGAGCGAAAGCAGCCGCAGAAAATCGCGCCGGGAGTTTGGGCTGGAGGGCATCTCTTGGCGGGGGCGGGAGGCCGGGCGCCGGGGGCGGCCGCGACCGACAGGTGCCGATTGAACTCCCAAATTCGTCCATGGCAATCGACATTCGCGGGCCGGACAGCGCGCCCTGCCGGTCACGTTGATCGATCGGAAGCGGATGGCGGATGCGGCTTAAGCCCAGACGCGTGCAGAACCCGATCCGGACGATCGATGCTTCCACAGGTGGAGCCCGACCTCCGGGCGGGCTCAATCGTCTGGGTCGAAGTAAGATGACGCCAGGACCCGCGCGGAGATCAGGTCCCACGGGCCGTGCCGTTTCGACCGGAAAAGCCGGATCCAATGCCCGACCCGTTCACCGGTGAAGCGCGACCTCGCCCGGCGCCACCGTCCCGCGACCGCGGGACAAAGGCGTCCAGCGCCAAGATGTCGACCGGCCCGGGATAAGCGGTCCGAATTGAGGCGCCTCCGGGCATGAATTTGTTTCACCTCGGTCACAAATCCCATAAGCCAGAGTACTTCCATGCTCTCGCTCCGAAAGATCTTTGGCAAAGAGGAGAAGTTCTTCGACCTGCTCGAGGCCAGCGCCGAGGAGGCCCGGGCCAGCGCCGTGCTCCTGGGCAGTTTCCTGCGGGCCCGCGCGGGCTCGGATCCGACGCTCAACCTGGACGACTTCATCCAGAGTCGCCGGAAGGACAAGCGCATCACCCAGCAGATCACGGAGGAGCTCTGCCGCACCTTCGTGACCCCGCTGGAACGGGAGGACATCGAGGCGCTGGCGTACGCCCTCTATCGGATCCCGAAGATGATCGAGAAGATCGTCGAGCGGATGGCGCTTTACCCGGGGCCGCTGCCGCATGCGAGCCTGGCCCGCCAGGGGCAGCTCCTGCAGCTCGCGGCCGACAACGTGGCCTTCATGGTCGGCCACCTCCGCAAGGGCACCAAGATGGACCGCATCAGCGAGGCCAGCGACAAGCTCCAATTCGCCGAAGGCGAGGCCGACAAGGTCATGCTCACGGTCGAGCGCGAACTTTATGACGGGCCGTATGACGCCAAGGACGTCGTCTTCCACCTCCACATCTGCGAGATCGTCGAGAAGGCGGTCGACCGCTGCCGGGATGCCGGCAACGTCGTGTTCCAGATCGTCCTGAAATATTCCTGACCGCGGCGCCCACGCGTATGACGTTCTTCCTGCTCGTCCTCCTGGTCGCGCTGGTCTTCGAATACATCAACGGCTTTCACGACGCGGCCAACGCCATCGCCACGGTCGTGTCGACCAAGGTGCTCACCCCGCGCCAGGCCATCGTGCTGGCCGCCGCCTGCAACCTGGCGGGGGCCTTCATCGGCACCCAGGTGGCCAAGACGGTCGGCAAGGGGCTGGTCGAGACCGACGTGGTCACGATGATCACAGTGCTGGCCGCGCTCCTGGCGGCGGTGGTCTGGGATCTTTTCACCTGGTGGCTGGGCCTGCCCTCCAGTTCGAGCCATGCGCTGGTCGGCGGCCTGTGCGGCGCCGCGCTGGCCAGCGCCCACGGGGAGTGGCACGTGCTCAAGTGGTCGATGATCGGGGCCGACGGCGCCCACGACGGCCTCTGGCCCAAGGTCGTGCTGCCGATGATCACCTCGCCGCTGCTGGGGTTCGTCATCGGCGTGATCCTGATGTTCTCCATCTACGTGGCCTTCCGCCGCGCCACGCCGCGCCTGGTCAACGTGCTGTTCGGCAAGCTCCAGTTGCTCAGCGCCGCGGGCATGGGCCTGTCGCACGGTTCCAACGACGCGCAAAAGACGATGGGCATCATCACGCTGGCCATGTTCACGGGCACCCAGGCGCACGCCTTCGACCACCTGCCTCCCTGGCTCGGGTTCCTGCGCACGCCGACCTTCACCGGCATCCCGGACTGGGTCATCTTCGCGTGCGCGATGACCATGGCCGCCGGCACCGCCGCCGGCGGATGGCGCATCATCCGCACCATGGGGCACAAGATGGTGCGCCTGCAGCCGGTGAACGGCTTCGCCGCGGAAACCACCGCCGCCATCGTCATCCTCGGCGCCTCCCACTACGGCATTCCGCTGTCGACCACGCACAACATCTCCGCCGCGATCATGGGCGTCGGCGCCACCAAGCGCCTGAGCGCCGTCCGGTGGGGCGTGGTCGAGCGCATCGTCTGGGCCTGGGTGCTCACCCTGCCGGTCACCGGGCTGCTCGGCTACCTCTGCCTCCACTTCTTCCGGCTGTTGGGCGCGGCCTGATGCCGCGCCGCTCAGGGCGCCGGCACCGGCGGGCCCTTCTTGACCTCCTCGGTGTGGCGGACGTCCCGCCCCTTGATCAGGTAGATGGTCTCCTCGGCGATGTTCGTGGCGTGATCGGCGATCCGCTCGATCGATTTCGAGATGAACATCAGCTCGATCGCCCGCGAAATCGCGTCCGGACTCTCGACCATGAAGCTGGTCAGCTCCCGGTAGAGCTGGCGGTTGAGGTCGTCGACCTCCGCGTCGCGTTTGCACACCGCCACCGCCTTCGTCTCGTCGCCCTGCAGCAGGCAGTCCAGCGCCTCCCGCAGCATTTCCAGGGCGATC
>JBJKRV010000406.1:0-5584 GCA_046704465.1 Opitutaceae bacterium
GGTCATGGCCGTAAAACACGATCGAGAGGTATTTGTCCTTGGTGTCGCGCAACACCTGGACGAGATGGCCGAGGTTCTTGATCCGGATGCCGTTGACGGTCTTCACCCACCTGCCCGAGGAAATCCAGTTCGCCTGGCTGGCCGAACTGCGCCGCCTCTTGCGCCCCGGCGGGATCTTCGTGGCGTCGCTCCACGGGCGCCATTACTGGACCGTCGATCCGGGCGTGAGAGCCGAGGTGGAGGCCCGAGGATTTGCCTACCGCACCGGCCCCCCCACCGCCGGGCTGCCCGACCACTACATGGTGGCCTTCCATTCCCCGGCGTACGTTTGCCGCCGGTGGTCGCGCTTCTTTGAGGTCGTGGAGATCCGGGAGAAATACATTCACGGTCTGCACGATGCCGCCGTCCTGCGGCGCCGGGAGGACTGACGGACCGGAGGCGGCGCCGCCCGACGGCGGCGGCGGGCAGGGCCGGAAAGCCGGACGAACGAATGGTCTCAGCCCCCGCGCTTCGGACCGGGCTTCGCGTTCCAGATCGCCATCATGTCCGGCGAGCCCTGACTGCGCACATTGTTGTCGTTCAGGATCTCGTTGGTGGCGGCCTCCATCTCGGAGCGGCGGAAGACGGGCGACTCCCGGTCATGGCCGTAAAACACGATCGAGAGGTATTTGTCCTTGGTGTCGCGCAACACCTGGACGAGATGGCCGAGGTTCTTGATCCGGATGCCGTTGACGGTCTTCACCACCCCGAGCTGGGGACTCGAATAGCCCTGCGCCAGCGGGCTGGGAAAGAACGGCGACGACACCACCACGAGGCGCTCGCCGGGGAACGCCGGTTTGTCGAGACGGCGGGATTCGAGCGGGCTGCCAATGGCGGCCAGCATGTTCGCCAGGTGCTCGTTGGCATTGAGCGCCGACAGAAAGCTCGTCGTGGCGTTGGAGAACACCAGGGGCCCGTAGATGAAATACGATGGATACCGGCCGTCCAGCGACGGCACCACCATCGCGCGATGCGACGTCACCGGCAGTTGAATCTGCATCGGCCGCCCGTCGCGCATGATCGTCAGCGGCACGTGTCCGTTTTTGGCCAGACTCTGCACCAGATAGGTGAAGGCCACGTGCAGGCCGTTGCTGGTGTCGATCATGCCCTGATCATCCACCGGCGTGTCGCCGATCTTCGTGACCACATCGAACCGCTTCAGCGGATAGGCGGGATCGTCGCGGTACGGCTCCGTGACCATCACCCCGTGGACCTCGGACGGAAGCTGGAGGTAGGCGCGGAGGGTCGGGTTGTTCAGGGTCTGGAACTCGTCGTAGATGGCCGGTTTGCCGTCGTAGTGCCCGTCGGCGATGTCGTGGAGGAACAGCTCGATTTCCTCGGTTGGGATGATGAAGCCGATGTTCTGGGCGCCGTTTTCGAGGCGGCTGAAGGCCAGGCCGATCATGCGCCCGCCCACCACCACCGGGCCGCCGCTGTTGCCGTGGTTCAATGCCGCGTCAATCTGGATGCGGAGTCCCCAGGTCGGGAAGTTGTAGACGCCGAACTCGATTCGCGACACGATGCCCTGGGTGATGGAAAGCGTCGTGCCTCCGAGCGGGTAGCCGTAGACCGTGACCGTGTCCTTCAACGCCGGGATGATCTTGTAGCGCGGCAACGCCGGGTGGCTGGCGAAGAAGGACTTGTCCTGCAGGGTCAGCACGGCGAGATCAATCCCCGGCGCCACGGCGGTGACCGTGGCCGGGATCTTGTCGCCCGCCCCGCCCGCCTGCACCTGGATGTCGGAACCGTACATCACCACGTGCGCGTTGGTCAGGATCCGGTCGCCCTTGATGACCACGCCACTGCCGCTCACCTCCTGCGGTGGAAGCGTGGTCCACGGCTGGTAGGGATTGGGATAGCGCAGGGTCGCAAACACCTTCACGACCGATTTGCCGATGGGATCAGTCGTCGGATTATCGGCCCGCATGGCCGCCGGCACCAAGGCCAGCGCCGCCGCCACGGCCAGCAGCCCCGTCGGACGGAGCCCGAAAAGGCGCTTGATGGTCTGGTTCATGACGACGCCCTCCCATTCCACACTTTCATCACGCCGGGCGAACCGCGGTTGCGCACATTATTCTCGTCCAGGATCCGGCTGGTGTCGGCCTCCATCTCCGCCCGGGGGAAGACCAGAACCTCGCGACCTCGGCCGTAGAATTCAAACTTCACGTAGGTTCCCTTGGCATCCCGCAGGACTTCCACGAGATGGTCGAGATTCCTGATGCGGATTCCGTCGACCGATTTGACCACGGACGCGATCGGGTTGGCATAGCCCTGGACCAGGCGATCGGCGAAGAACGGCGACGAGACCACCACGAGTTGCTCCCCCGGAAACTCCGGTTTGGCATACTGGCGCGTAAAGAGCGGACTATGGATGGCCGACAGCAGGTTCACCACGGCGGCGTTGCGCCGGATCGCGGCCAGGAATCCCTCGGAGGCAGTCGAGAATACCAGCGGGCCGTAGATGAAATAGGGCGGATAACGACCGGCGAGATACGGCTCCACCATGGCGCGCTCGTTGGAGACCGGCAGCTCGATGTCCATGGGCTTTCCCTCGCGGTAGATCGTCAGCGGGACACGTCCGTCCCCGGCCAGCTTCTGCACGAGGTAGAAGAACGGCAGGCGCAAGCCGGCGCCGGCATCAACCATGCCCTGGTCGTCGATCGGCGTCCCGCCGATCTTCGCGATGAGATCCCACTTCTTGAGCGGATAGGCGGCATCGTCCCGATACGTCTGGTTCACGACCAGACCGGTGACGTCCGCCGGAACCTGCAGGAAGGCCCGCAGCGCCGGATTGTTGAGCGTTTGGAACCCGTCGAAGATGCCCGGCTTGCCGGCATACCGGCCGCCCGGGATGCTATGCAGGAACAGCGCGATCTCCTCGGCCGGAACAAAAAAGGTGGCGCCCGGATCGGCGGTCGGCGTACGGGCGAAGACCAGGCCGGTCAACCGGTCGTTGATCACCGCCGGCGCCCCCATGAACCCGGCATCGAGCTGGGTGTCGATCTTGAGGCGGAGGGCCGACACGCTGGGGCTGGACATCGCAAAATTGATGTTGGAAACGACACCGCTGACCACGGACAGTTGCGTGCTCCCCGCCGTAAAGCCGTAGACGAGCATGGAATCCTTGACCTGCGGAAGCGCCGCCGCGAGCGCCAGGGGTGGGTGCTTCGCGAAGAAGGTCGGATCCGACAGCTTCAGCACCGCCAGGCCGATGGACGGCGCCACGCATTCGACCGTGGCGGGAAGCTGATCGCCCGAATCATCCGCCTGCACCTGGAGATTCTCGGCAAACTCCGCGACGCGGGCGGTGGTCAGGATCCGATCGCCGGCGATGACGACACCGGTGGCGTGATACGGCTGGGGCTGACCCTTGGTCCACGGCCGGAGCGGTTCGGGCCGGCGGACGGTGGAGAACACCTTCACGACCGAACTTCGCACCTCGGGAGCAGGGCGGACGGCCGCGCTCGCGGGAGCATCGGCGGCCGCCGTCGCCAGAGTGGAGGCCACGCCGAGGACTGCGGCCAGTACGCCGGCGACGGCCAACCTTGGCCCGCGTCGGACCGCACAGGATAATGAGCGCATGGTGTCGGGGCGGATGAGGAGGACCGAGGTATATCCGGCTCCCGGGCCTGATCCAGTTCAATCTCCAATTTTCCAAAAATGCCGCGCCGCGTGCGATCGCCCGGCCGGATTGCGCCCGGGGCGACCCCGGCATTTGGTCCGCCGACTTTCCGCCGCACCGCGACGCTCAATTCCCGCCGTCGGCGGGAGTCGTCGCCAAGCCGAAGTGTGCCGGGTCGAATCCGCGCGCTTTCAGGGCCGCCCGCACCGCCGCCAGATCGAGGCGGGCACCGGGGGAGATCTGGTGGGCGCGGTACCAGCCCTGGTTCATCTCCAGCGCAAACTGCAGGCGGTCGCTCGCCGAGTTGATCGGCGTCTCGTCGTAGGGATACATCGGATAGATTTCCCGCAACCTGCCGGCGGGGTCGAAGAAACCGATGTCGAGCGGCAGCGGCGTGTTGCGCATCCAGAAGCTCATCGACGTCGGCGCGGCGTAGACAAACAGCATTCCCTGGTCGGCCCCAAGCTCGCGCCGCTCCATCAGCCCGTGTTCCATCTCGGGCTCGGTGATCGCAAGCTGCATCTGCACCACCTGGCTTCCCACCCGGATCGGAAACCAGTCGGCGATCGTCTTCGGCGCCGGCGCGGCCGTCGAGCCCGGCCGGGCGCACGCGCTGGTCAGCAGCAACAGCGCCATCATCCAACCCGCCTGCCGGCGCCCACCTTTGGTCAGTAGCCAAAACATCTTTGCGTTTTTTGTGGGTTTCGTGGGTAATGCGGCGACCTCTGGAATTCAATCCTGCACTTCCCGTGGACCAGCCCCCTCCCCTCCTTTACGCCGATTCGACCTGCAACCCGGACCAGCGCTACTTCGGCGGCATTGCCGTGCCCGACCCGTTCATTTCGTTCCAGCTGAACCGGCGCCGGGTGTGCGTCGTCAGCGCCCTCGAATTCGGCCGGGTCAAGCGCGCGTCCCGTTTCGACGTCGTGCTGCCGCTTGAGGCCTGGCACGAACAGGCGCGCCAGCGCTGGCCCGACAGCCGCATCGGCCCGGCCGAGGTGATCCGCCTGCTCGCCGAGCGCCACCAACTGCGGGCCTTCACGATCCCGGACGACTTTCCGGCACGCGTGGCCTTTGAGCTTGCCGGGCACGGCATCCACCTGGAGCCCGCCCGCGGCATGCTCTTTCCCGGCCGCGAGATCAAATCCGATGCCGAGGCCGCGGCCATCCGCGCCGGCAACCGCTGCGCCGCCGCGGGCATCGCCGCCGCCGAGCGGGTGCTCCGTGCGTCGCGCATCCGCCGCGGCTGGCTCCACCACGAGGGCCGGCGCCTCACCTCCGAGCGCCTCAAGTTCGCCGTGGAGACCGCCTGTCTCGAGGCCGGCGGCGTCTCGCTCGACACCATCGTGGCCGCGGGCGACCAGGGCTGCGACCCGCACGAGACCGGGCACGGACCAATCCGCGCCCACACGCTCATCATCGTCGACGTCTTCCCGCGGATCACGGCCACCGGCTACTACGGCGACATGACCCGCACCTTCCTGCGCGGCCGGGCCGGGGACGCCCAGCGGCGCCTGGTCGCCACGGTGCGCGAGGCCCAGAAACTCGCGCTCGCGACGATCCGGTCCGGCATCAGCGGTCGCATCGTGCACCGCAAGGCCGCCGATTATTTCGAGGCGCACGGCTATCCGACCATGCGGGGGGCCCTCCGGTGCACGGGGTACTTTAAGGGCACCGGGCACGGCCTCGGGCTGGCCGTGCACGAACCGCCGCGGCTCTCGGGCGACGTGGATTATCTCCTGAAGACCGGCGCGGTCGTCACCGTCGAACCGGGACTGTACTACCCCGGCCTGGGCGCGTGCCGCATCGAGGACGTCGTCCACGTCACCGCGGGCCGGCCGCGGATGCTCTCGCACATTCACTACGATTGGGAGTTTCCCTGATGTCCATCTCGGCCGTCTAAGCGGGCAACCTGGTGCGAAA
>JBJKRV010000407.1:0-2812 GCA_046704465.1 Opitutaceae bacterium
GCCGTGATCGCGTCGTATGGTGCGCCGCCGGGTGGCGTGCCGGTGGCGACGCCCCAGAGCGGGCGCAACAAAAGCCAGGTTTCGGAGTGGGTCTCGATCGCGGGGTGTGCGCCCAGGATGCGCTGCAACAGCGTCGACCCCGACCTCGGTTGTGAGACGAGGAAGACAAGCCTCTCTCCCTGGTCGTCAGCCGTCATGACAGCGGGCCTGGATCGGGCGCAGCGCCGGCGCGATGTTCCCAGTGGTGTGCCACGACCATTACGCCGCGGTCCATCTTCGGGATGTGCCCGCTTCCATAGATGTCAGACCCGTGCACGGTGATCCGCCCCACCGGCACGGGGTCCAGCACAAATTCGACATTTGGCCTGGTCAGACCGATTCCAACCAGGAACACCCCGGCCGCCAGCGGCAAGGCCTCGAGAACCAGCCGAACCGTACCGGTGGCTCCCAGGCAACACAAGTGGTAGCCGCTGATCGGCTCGGTGCTGAGCCGCAGGATTTCCTGTCCATCGGGCAACATCAGGCTGAAAACCAATCCTGCGTCCCATCTGGAGTAGACGGGGCCGGTGACGTAGTCGATGTCGACATACATTGCCTCACCGGTTCTGACCAGCCCGGCGTCTTTGCCGGAAACGCGGACCGACCGGATGGTCACGCCGGCGGTCGACCTTCCAATCGCGAGTTTGGAGAGGTCAAAATCCGGCATGGTTCGCGCAACTTCCCGGAGGTAGGACCCGACCACCTCGTCAGCCGGCCCCCGGGTTTCGATCGATCCACGATCCAGCCGGATCGCGGTGCCGCAGATCCGCTGGACCGCCTCCAGATTGTGGCTGACCAGCACCACCGTCCGGCCGCCGCCGGCGACCTCGCCCATCTTCGCCAGGCATTTCCGCTGGAACTCCGCGTCGCCGACCGCCAGCACCTCGTCGACCAGGAGGATGTCCGCGTCCAGATGCGCGGCCACCGCGAAGCCGAGCCGGAGGTACATGCCGCTGGAGTAGTGCTTGCACGGCGTGTCGAGGAACTGCTCCACGCCGGCAAATGCGACAATCTCGTCGAAACGCCGCCGGATGTCCGGCCGGCTCATGCCCAGGATCGCCCCGCTCAGGAAGATGTTCTCCCGGCCGGTGAGTTCGGGGTGAAAGCCCGTGCCGACCTCCAGCAGCGAGCCCACCCGCCCGTACAGCTCCACCTCTCCGGCCGTCGGTGCCGTGATCCGGCTGAGGATCTTCAACAGCGTGCTCTTGCCCGCGCCGTTGCGGCCGATGACCCCGATCACCTCGCCCGCGCCGACCTCGAAGGAGACGTCCCGGAGCGCCCAGAACTCCTCGTCGCGCGCGCCGCGCAGCCGGTTCCACGCGCGGCGCGGCAGGCCGGCGAGATCCTCGCGGAACGTGCGGTCGCCGCCCGACGCGTGATGCAGCCGGAAGCGCTTGCTCAAACCCGTGACCCTGATCGCCGGTTCGCCCATGACGGATGCGCGCTACAGCCGGTCGGCCAGGTCCCGCTCCACCCGGCGGAAATAAATCCACCCGCCGACCAGCAGGACGGCCGCCCAGGCGGCGGAGAGGGCGAGAGCCGTCAGGTCGGCCGGTCGGAGTCCGAGCCAGGCCTGCCGGTAGCCCTCAACGACGCCCACCATCGGATTGAGGCTGAACCAGCCGCGCCAACGGGCGGGCACCGCCGCGCTCGCATAAACCACCGGCGTGGCGTACATCCAGACCTGGACCAGGAACGGCGTGGCGTGGAGAAAATCGCGGTAGCGCACGTTCAGTGCCGCCAGCCACAGGCTGATGCCCACCGCCAAGGCCAGCGCCAGCACGAGCACCGCCGGCAGCCACGCGAGTGACCACCCCGGCCACATGTGGTACCATGCCAGCAAGCCGAGCATGAGCGCGAGCGACACGGCCAGGTCGACCAGCACGGCCAGGGCGCTCGCCAGCGGGACGAGAACACGCGGGAAATAGACCTTGGAGACCAGGCGGGCCTCGTGCACCAGGCTCCCGCCCGCGCGCTGCAGGATGCCCGCGAACATCTGCCAGCCGATGAGGGCCGGAAACACGAACAGCAGGTACGGGTACCCTTCGCTCGAAAGCTTGATGAACCGGCCGAAGATCACGGCGAAGATCAGGCCCGCCAGCAGCGGCTGCAGGATCACCCACACGACGCCCAGCGCGGTTTGTTTGTAGCGCAGCTTGATATCCCGCACCGCCAGCATGAACAGGACGTCGCGGTAGCTCCACAACTCCCGCAGGTCCGCCAGGGACCAAGCGCGTGCCGCCCGAATGCGCACATGGGGTCTTGGGGCCGGTTGCATCACCTGATGACTGCGAGCGTGGCGGATCGAGCCGGAGGCACGCAAGCAAATGGCAAGCCTGCCCGTTCCGGGAAAACGCCGCCACCGAGAACGAACCCGGGCCAAACGCTTGCGGAAGCCACGGAAAACCGGCATAGCTCCCGACGCACCGCTTGGCCCTGTCTCACACCGCATCCCCGTCGCCCCCCGAGGAGCCGGCTCCGCCCCTCCGGGTGGAGCAAGCAGATCGATCGGCCGTCTGCGTCCCAGGAGGCCGGCCATGATGGGCAACCCGCTGTGGGCGCTCGTGATGTTCCCGGCGACGTTGATCCTCCCGGGATTCTTCGTCGCGCGGCGCCTGCGCGCGGAGCCGCTGGAAACGCTCGTGGCCGCGGCGCTTTTCTCCTGCATCGCGGCGTATCTGGCGGCGCTCCTGATCTACCTGCTCGATGTCCCGCCCGCCTGGTTCGGGCTGCTGCCGGCAGCCGGGCTATCCGGCGCAATCGCGTGGCGACG
>JBJKRV010000408.1:0-6385 GCA_046704465.1 Opitutaceae bacterium
TCGGCCACGGGCGCGAGGGTGGCCAAGGCCCGCACCAGCGGCACGCCCGGCGCCAACCGCAGCAGGAGCGCCGCCTCGCGGCGGTCCCGGCCTTCCTCCTGCTCCTTCGAAAAGACCCAGTACTTCCGTCCCCTGGTCTTTTCGAAGGAGCAGGAGCAGGGGCGGGACCGTCGCGAGGCGTCGCTGTTGCTGCGGCTGGCGCCGGGCGTGCCCTTGCCGCAGGCCCTGGCCGCCCTCGCGCCCGTGGCCGGACGCTGGGCCAAGGAGAATCCGCGTCTCTATCCCAACTACCACCTGCGGGCGCAGCTGGCCGGACGCGTCGGCGGATCCGCCAACGTGGCGATCATTGTCCTCCAGCTCGGCCTGGCCGCGGCCATTCTCGCCCTCGCGTGCGCCAATCTCGCCAATCTGCAGATGGCCCGCACGGCGTCCCGCCTGCGCGACCTCGCCATCCGCACGGCCCTCGGCGCCACGCGCTGGACGCTCGTCAAGCAGCAGCTGACCGAATCCCTGATCTTGTCAGCCGCCGGCGGAGCCTTCGGCCTGCTGGTCGCCCGCTGGAGCAACGATCTCATCGGGCGCAACATTCGGCTGGGACTGACCTCCACCCTGACCATGTCCATCGACGGACGCGTGCTGGCGTTCACCGCGGCCGTCTCAATCCTCGCCGGTTTCGGTTTCGGCCTGGTCCCCGCCTGGCTCGCGGCGCGCACCGATGTGAACGCCGCCCTCAAGCAGCAGGCGCGCGGCTCCAGCGGCGGCCGGCATCAGAGCTGGATCCGCAACCTCCTGGTCGTCGGCCAGGTCGCGCTCTCCCTCACCCTCCTCTCGGTCGCGGGAATGATGATTCAGGGCCTCAACCGCACCCTCACCACCCGGCCCGCCTGGGACAGCGAGTCGATTCTCACGGCCAACGTCCAGATCGATGAACGCGTCTACGACACCGACGAGAAGCGCCGCGGCTTCCATGACGCCCTGGCCGCCCGCCTCGCCGCCATCCCCGGCATCCAGGCCTATACGCTCGCCTCGATGTTCCCGATCGCAGGCGGCGGTTCGGTCACCGACGTCCTGATCGACGGTCAGGACGTGGCCGGCAGCAACTTTCCCAAGGGCATCGGCTATTTCGTCACTCCGGGCTTCTTCAAGACGCTCGGCATCCGCCTCCTCGAAGGGCGGACCTTCCCGGACAACGTCTCCCCCACCTCGCCCCAGCAGACCGTCATCAATGCGTCGATGGCGAAGCACTTCTGGCCCAACGAAAGCGCGATCGGCCACCGCCTTGGCGTCAAGGGGGGCGACGGCAAGGTCACCTGGCGGGAGATCATCGGGGTGGTGGCCGACGCCGAGGATCCCATCGCCTTCGCCGAGCCGGCGAGCCGCATGCAGTATTACACCACCCTGACGCACGTCCCGTGGGCCTGGTTCCAGATCGCCGTCCGCGGCCCGAATCCCGGCCATTTCGCCAACGACCTCCGCCGGGCGGTGGCCGCCGTCTCCTCCGACGTGGCCGCCCGCTTCGTCTGGACCGTGCAGGACATGCGCGAACAATTCCTGCACAACCTCGTCGTGATCGACGGCGTCCTCCTGGCTTTCGCCCTGCTCGGCCTGGCGCTGGCGAGCATCGGCCTCTACGGCATCGTCTCCCACAACGTCAGCCAGCGCACGTCGGAGTTCGGCATCCGCATCGCGCTGGGCGCGCGGCCCGCCGATGTGCTGCGACTCGTGTTGCGCCGGAGCCTGTGGCTCACGCTGGTCGGACTGCTTCTCGGAGCGGCGGGATCCTACCTGCTCGGCCGGGCGCTTCGCCCGAGCCTCGGCCTGCTCATCGCCCGGAACGACGCCGTCGTCGTCGTCACGACCCTGGCGATCCTGGCGGTCGCCTTTCTCGCGACGTGGTTTCCGGCGCGACGCGCCACCAAGGTCGATCCGATCGTCGCGCTGCGGACGGAATAGCCCTTGAGATTCGAGGTTGAGACCCAGGCATCAGACACCTCCCGCGCGAGCATCCCTTCGACCCAGAATTCCGGCTTCGATCACCGCCCCCTCGGAACTCGGCATTTTCCAGCATGCTCTCCGATCTGAGACTCGCTTACCGGCAGCTCGCCAACGCCCCCGGCTTCACCGCCGCCGCGCTGATCACGCTGGCCCTGGGCATCGGCTTCAGCACCTCGTCGTTCAGTGTCACCAACGCCTTGCTGCTCCACGACCTGCCTTATCCGGGGGCCGGCCGCCTCGTGCGCATCTTCCGCACCTCCCGGCAGTCGGTGGCGGCGCGCCATGCGCCGGCCAACCTGCTCGACATCCGCGAAGCGGTGACATCGTTCCGCGGCACCGCCATCTTCCACACCGACAACTACGCGCTGGGCGAGCCCGGCCAGCCGGCGGAGCAGGTGGTGGGCCTGGCGGCAACCGCGGAGTTCCTCGACGTGCTCGGACTCAAGCCGGCGCTGGGCCGCGGGTTTTCCCCAGGCGACGACCAGCCGGGGCGCCCGGCGGTCGCCTTGATTTCGTATGCCGCCTGGACCGGGCGCTACGGCGCCGATGCCGGGATCGTTGGGCGCAGGGTTCGACTCAACGGTCAGCCGTTCACGATCGTGGGGGTGCTGCCGCCCCAATTCGACGCCCCCCTGGTATGGGGCGCCGTCGAATACCTCACCCCGAGCACGCTTGATCCGGCCTACCGGACGCGGCGCACCGGCGGCTTCATGCATTGCGTCGCCCGCCTCAAGCCGGACGTCGGCCTGGCGCAGGCCCAGCGGGAGCTCGATGCGATCGCCGCCCGCCTCGCCCGGCAGTATCCGAGGGAAAACGCCGGGGCCGGCCTGCGGGTCGCGCCGCTGCACGACTCCAACATGACCGACACCGTCCGGCGGATGGCCTGGCTGATCACCGGCGTTTCGCTGGCCATGTTGCTGATTGCGTGCGCCAACCTGGCAGGGTTGCAGATGACGCGCGCCCTCGGGCGCAGTCGCGACGATGCCGTCCGGGCCGCACTGGGCGGCAGCCGCGGTCAACTGATGCGGCCGCTGGTGCTTGAAAGCGTCCTCCTGTCTCTCGGAGGCGGAGCGATCGGACTCGTCGTGGCCTCATGGTCGAACGATTGGTTCGGCCGCCTGCTCCGATTCGGGGGCGGCGTCCAGGGCGTGTTTATTCCGATCGACGGCACAGTCTTTGTCTTCGCCGTCGTCACGGCGGCGGGATGCGGCCTCGCGTCCGGCCTGCTCCCGGCGTGGCTCTCGGCCCGCGCGTGCGCCGCCGAGGCCCTGAGAGGCGCCGCGCGCGCCACCACTCCCAGCCGCCGGCAGCGGATGTTGAAGCGCGCCCTCATCGCCGGACAACTCGCGCTCGCCCTCGCTCTTGTCGGCACCGCCGCTTCATTCGGACTTGGCTTCCGCGCTTTTATGCGTCGCGCGGTGGGTTGGCAACCCGACGGCCTCTTTGCCGCCACCTTCGTCATGTCGCAGGCCCGCTACCCCGACGAGGCCCGGCAGCGGCAGTTCCACCGGGCCCTCCTCGAGCGCCTGGCGGCGATCCCGGGGGTGGAGCACGCGACCCTGACGCAAGCCCTTCCGCTCTATTCGCTCGACCTCATGGCCAGGACCGGCGGCCTGATCGCCGAGGGCCAGCCGCCGCCCGAACCGGGACACGAAACGCCCGTGGAGGCCGACGTCGTCTCCCCGGACTTCTTCGCGACGCTCCGGATTCCTTTCCGGGCGGGGAGAGCCTTTCCGCCCGAACTCAAGGCCGACGATCCCCCCGTGGCGATCGTCAACCGCTCGCTGGCCGAGCGCTTCTGGCCCGGGCAAAGCGCCATCGGACGGCGCGTCCGGTTTGCCGCCGCCAATCCCCTGCGCGATCCCGGCCAGTGGCTCGAGGTCGTCGGCGTGGTGGACGATGTGGGCATGCTCGTCCGGTTCGACGTGCCGGAAACCCGGCTGCAGATCTATCGGCCCCTGGTCCAGGCACCGAACCGCTACATCTTCATGGCGCTGCGTTCGTCACGCCCGGCCGAAAGTCTGGCCGCCGAGGTGCGCCGGGCGGCGGCGGCGCTGGATCCCGACCTGCCAATCGCCAACGCCGGTTCGCTGGTCATCGCGGCCCGCCGCCTGCTGTCCAACCTCGACCTGGTGATCCAGAACCTGGTCCTTTCGGCCGGCATGGGCCTGCTGATCGCCGGCGTCGGCCTCTTCGGCACGGTCGCCCAGATGGTCGCCCAGCGCACCCGCGAATTCGGCGTGCGCATCGCGCTCGGCGCGCGGCCCGGCGACATCCTGCGGATCGTGTTTGGCGAGGGGGTCCGTCTCCTCATCGTCGGCATCGCCGTCGGGCTGGCGGCGCTGTTGGCGTTGAACCGGCTCGTCGCGAGCGCCATCCCCGAAATACCGCTGCCCATCTGGGGCTCGCTTGCCGCCGATTTTGCCGTCCTGGCCGCCACGGTGGTGCTCGCCTGCTGGCTGCCGGCGCGGCGGGCCACGAAGGTCGATCCCGTCATCGCATTGCGGGCCGAATAGGTCGTTGAGGTTTCGCCCCCAGGATCAGGCACCAAACGCCAACTGCCGTGACCATCCCCTCAACCAGACCTCCGGCCGCGAGCCACCATCCGGCACTTCTTCCCCGCCGACCATTCCCATGAAAACTCCCACGCCTCACCGCTCGCCTCCCGGCCGGCCTTCTTCCCGCCGAGGCTTTCTCAGACAGACGGCTCTCGCCGGCGGCGCCCTCCTCTTTCTCTCGCCGCGCGGCCCCGCGGCCGACGCCGCCCCGGCCCCGGGCGGACCGGACAATGAAACCCTGAAGACGATCCACCGCCTCCACACGACGCACGGCAATTTTCTGGACCGGCCGCTGGCGGACGAGACGTTGCAGACCATCCTGCGGGCCGGAGTTCGCGCCGCCGGCGCCTCCAACAACCAGAGCTACGCCATCGTCGTCGTGAAGGACCGGCCGCTGATGAAGAAACTCTGCGGCTACCAGGGTAGCTGCCTGCTGCTGTTCTGTGCCGACTACAACCGGATGAAGGCCAGCGCCGCCGCGCTCGGCTACGACTACGAGCCCGGCACGGTCGTCGACTTCGTCAATGCCACGCTCAACACCCTCCTCGTCGTCCAGACGGCGGTGATTGCGGCCCGTTCGCTCGGCGTCGATTCGCTGCTCACCAACGGCGTCCACCGCGGCGACATGGAACGGCACTGGAAGCTGCTCGACCTGCCGGCGAAGCACTGCTTCCCGCTCATCGCGCTCGTGCTCGGGTACGCCGACCGTGAGCCGCCCCACCGCACCGGGCGCCTCGAAGGTCTCGGCGTCATCCACGAAGGAACGTATCACCACCCGACGGCGGATGAGGTGGCGGAGCTCGTCCGCCAATACGACGACAAGGACCGCCACCTCGGACTGATCACCGACTGGGACACCCAGGGGTACAAGCACTACCTCGACTGGTACTTCAAGGTCTGGGCCGGCCGGAACCGGAAGCCGGGCGAAGCAGAAACCCAGATGCTGCGCCTGCTGAAGCGCAGCGGCTTCGTGGAGACCGCGTGACTCCCGGATTCTTCGATTCCCGCTTCTCCCATGAAAAAGAACCTGCTCCTGATGGGTGGCGCGGCCAACGCGCTGTTCTTCCTGTTCCACCTGTGGCTCGGCTGGACGATCTGGCATTGGGCCCAGGTGCCCGCCGGTCTCCGCGGGCTGCTCGAGATGTTCAACATCGGCGGCGCCCTCTTCATCGGCTTCTTCGCCTACGTGTCGCTCTGCCGGACGTCGGAGACAATCGAGACCGCCCTCGGCCGCAGCCTCTGCTGGCTGGCCGTCCTGCTCTACGGCACGCGTGCGGCCGGCGAGTTCGTGTTCTCGCCGCGGGCCCAGCCTGCGATCGTCATCACCTGTCTGGTGGTCGCCGCGCTCTACCTGGCGGTGCTCTATCCCCGTATGGTCGCCACGCGGGCACAGGGGCCCGCAGCTTGAGATCGGCCGTTGGCCATCGGGCATCCCAATCCTCCTTCCGCGGTCAACGGCCGCTTTCACGGTTTCAAGATTCTCCCTCCAGCCCATCACCCCAATGAAGCCCTTGTCCGTCGCCCTGACGCTCTGCGCCGTTCTCGCGGCCCGCTCCAGCCTCGGAGCCTCGTCCTCCCCTGCCATGTTCCGCTTCTCGCCCGACCACACCGCCGCCTTGCCCGGACCGTCGCTCGAGATCGGCGGCCTTGCGTGGTGGCTCCAGACCGGTGGCGCCGTGCGGTCCACGCCGGCGGTGGCCGACGGCCGCGCCGTCTTCGGCAGCGACGACGGTTTCCTCTACGCCGTCGACGTCAAGACCGGCGCGGAGCAATGGCGGCGGATGCTGGGCGGCGATGTTTCCTCGTCGCCGGCCATCGTCGCTGGCGTGGTG
>JBJKRV010000409.1:0-9479 GCA_046704465.1 Opitutaceae bacterium
CTCTACCGGATCACGGGGCTGATCGGACAGACCGACGATCCCCACGCGGCCCTGCGCACCATCCTTGACGATTTCATCGCCCTGTTCAAAGCGAGCAGCGGCTCCGTCGCCCTGGTCAACCCGGACACGGGACGTCTCGAAATGGAGATCCAGCAGGGGCTGCCGGCCGACACCGGGGATCTGGCGCTGCGGCTCGGCCAGGGCATCACCGGGTGGGTCGCCTTCCACGGGCGTCCACAACTCGTTGCCAAGGTGGCGGCCGACCCGCGCTACATTGCGCTGCGGCCCAGCGTCCATTGCGAGATGGCGGTGCCGATGGAAGCCCAGGGCCAGGTCATCGGCGTCATCAACCTCGACAGCGACGTCGAGGGCGGCTTCCGCCCCGAGGACCTCGCGTTGCTGGTGCGCCTCACCGCCGAGGCGACGGTCGTGGTCCAGCACCTCTGGCAATTGCGCCACCTCCAGGGCAAGGCGCGCCAGCTGGAGATGCTGATCACGGTCGGCCAGTCCCTCGTCTCCAAGCTCGAGGAGCAGGAGCTTTTCGATACCGTCACGCGCGAGGCCCGCCAGATCATGGGGGCGCACTTCTGCACCCTTTATCTGTGCGGCGCCGACCGGAAGACGGCCCGGCTCGTGTCGATTTCGCGACCGACCGCGGCCCCGCCGGCGCCCGCCGGGTCCGAGTTTCCCCTCGAGAACTGCCTGATCGCGTCGGTCCTGCACACGCGACGCCAGATCGAGTTTCACAACGTCCAGAGCGCCGACAACGTCGATGCCGTCGACGTCCCGCGCGACGAGGAGCTCAGCTCGCTGCTGGCGGCACCGCTGCTCGACGAACAGGAAGCCGTCGGGGTGCTCGGCGTGTTCACGGCCCAGCCGCATCGCTTCAACAACGACGAGCGGCGCCTCCTGGGCGCCCTCGCCAGCCTCGCCGCCGTGGCCATCCAGAATTCCCGCCTTTACGCCCGGGTCTTCCAGAGCGAGGACGCGCTGCGCAAACACGAGCGGCTGACCACGCTGGGTCTGCTCGCCGCCGAGATCGCGCACGAGATCCGCAATCCGCTCACCGTGATCAAGCTGCTCTACGGCTACCTCAACCTCGACTTCCCGGCCGACGATCCCCGGCGCAAGGATACGCAGGTCATCAGCGAGAAGCTCGACCAGCTCGAGGACATCGTGTCGCGCGTGCTCAGCTTTGCCCGCGCGCCGACCAGCCTTCACTCGCGCTGGGCGGTGGCGGATATCATCGCCGATACGCTCGTGCTCGTCCGCCACAAGCTCACGCAGGCCAAGATCCACGTGGAGTTCGAACCGGCCCCCCGCCCGCTGGTGATCGACGGCCACAAGGGCCAAATCCAGCAGGTGCTGCTCAACCTCCTCCTCAACGCCATGCAGGCCATGCCCGAGGGCGGGGCGGTCACGATTCGCTGCGCGTCCGACGCGGGCGGCCCGCTCCCGCTCGCCGTGATCGACATCTCGGACACGGGCCATGGGATTCCCGAGCCCATCCGCGAAAAGATCTTCGACTCGTTTCTCACGAGCCGGCCCGACGGCACGGGATTGGGATTGTCGATCGTCAAGCGGATCGTGCGCGGCCACCACGGCGATGTGATCGTCCTCAGCACCGGTCCGCAGGGCACCACCATGCGCGTCACGCTGCCGTTGGCCCGCCCCTAAGCGGTCCGGCGCCGCGCCCGCCGGCAACCCGTCTTCAAGTCCCTTGCGGGGTTGTGACGCGAGCGTTGCCTACGCCGCTTGACACCCCGCCCCCGGGTGCCACCCTGCGAATTCCGAGATGGAAGCAGCCCTTGAACAACCGGTTCTGGTGCTCAACCGCCTCTGGCAGGCGGTGAACATCATCGGTGCCCGCCGCGCATTCGCGTTGTTGTCGCGGGACCACGCCAGCGTCGTGCACTACGAGGCGGACGACTTCAAGGTGTTCACGATGATGGATTGGATCGATTTCTCCCGGTACAATCCGCCGATCTCCGCCCTGGAGGCCGTCCACACCGTGCGGCATACGATCCGCCTGCCGCGGGTGATCCTGCTCACCTTCTTCGACAAGCTGCCGTGCAAGGAGCTGAAGCTCACGCGCAACAACGTCTTCGAGCGCGACCGCAACCAGTGCCAGTACTGCGGGCGCCATTTCCCGCGCGAGGAGCTGAACCTGGACCACGTGATCCCGCGCCACTACGGCGGTCGCACCACCTGGGACAACATCGTGTGCTCCTGCGTCCGGTGCAACACGCGCAAGGCCAACCGGCTGCCCCACGAGGCCGGCCTGCGCCTGATTCGCAAGCCGGTGCGGCCGAAATGGCGGCCGGTGATCTCGCTCGTGCTCGGGGCGCAGCATCGCGAAATGTGGAAGGACTTTCTCGATCTCGCCTACTGGAACGTCGAACTCGACGAGTGACCGGCGGTGGGCCTCCGGGACGCTGCCGCATCGCGGCCGCTGCCGCCTTTTCGGCGATCCGAGCGAATACAGCGTGGAGGAACCAGGATGCAGGTTGTCGCCTCCTATTTGAATCTCGAGAGGGCTCACCTCGCGCTGTCGCGGCTGCAAAGCGCTGGAATCGAGGCCGAGTTGCGCGACGAAGCCACGGTGACGCTCTACTGGCTCCTTTCCCCTGCCATCGGCGGTGTCAAGGTTACCGTGCCCGAAGCCGACGTGGAGGCCGCCCGGCAGATTCTCCGCATGCCCGCCTTGGAGGCGGGTTTCGTCGTGTGCCCGCATTGCGGGACGGGTGACGTCACCGTCCGCACTCTCAGCCCGACCGGGGCGGTTCTTCTCGCCACCGGGCTGCCCCTGCCGCTGGCTCCGCAACGGGCCGACTGCAACGCCTGCGGCCGGTCGTTTGAGGTGAAGGCGCACCCGGCGACCGGAGCCGATTCACCCGAACGGTCGGACGCGCCGTCCGGCGATGCGGATCATCACAAAAACGAGCCGCGATAATTAGGACTTGGGCGGACCGGACTCAGGGGCTAACGTAACGGCCTCGCATCCGACGCGTCAGATTTCGGATCCCCACCGGAACCCGACCCCACCCAACTGGAGGATCCCATGCCCGACACGATTGCTTTCAAACTGAACGGCCGGCCCGTCGAGGTGAAGATCGACGGCAACCGCCCCCTGCTCTGGGTCCTGCGCACCGAGCTCGGCCTCACCGGCACCAAATTCGGCTGCGGCGAGGGCCATTGCGGTTGCTGCACGGTCCTGCTCAATCACGAGCCCGTTCGCACCTGCCTGCTGCCCGCCGCCGGGGTCAAGGGGCAGGAAGTCGTGACCATCGAGGGTCTGGCCGAGGACGGAAAGCTTCATCCGGTGCAGCAGGCCTTCATGGAGCACGACGCCATGCAATGCGGATTCTGCACGTCGGGCATGATCCTCCGCGCCGTCGGCCTGCTGCGATCGAATCCGAGGCCGTCGGAGCAGGACATCGTCCGGGGTATGAACGAGAATTTCTGCCGCTGTGGCGCCCACGTTCGCATCGTGGCCGCCATCCAAAGTGCCGCCAACGCCATGCGGGGAGGGCTGTGACATGAACCCAAACGATCTCCTGCCGGTCGATTTCCAGAACCCGCCGACGCCCGCGGACGCGTTTCCTCCGTCCCGTCGCGATTTCCTCAAGCGTCTCGGCGGCGGTGTCGTCGTCTTTGTGACCATTGGTGGTCTCGCCAGCGCCCAGGAGGCCTTCCGGCGGGGCAACGAGCGCCGGGGACGGCCGGGAATGCCGGCCGATTTCAACGCCTACCTCCACATCGCCGGGGACGGGCGCGTCACCTGCTTCACCGGCAAGATCGAGATGGGCCAGGGCCCGATCACGTCCCTGCCCCAGATGCTGGCCGATGAGCTCGATGTCGCGCTCGACACCGTGGATATCGTCATGGGCGACACCGACCTGTGCCCGTGGGATGCCGGGACCTGGGGGTCGATGACCACGCGGTTCTTCGGTCCCGCCTTGCGCGAAGCCGCGGCCGAGGCCCGGGCAGTGCTCCTCTCGCTCGCCTCGGAGGCTCTCCAGATTCCCGTGGCTCGCCTGGCCACCCGGGACGGCGCCGTCTACGACACGCAGGATGCCACCCGTCGCGTCACCTACGGCGCCCTCACCAAGGGCAAGCGGATCGAGCGCCGTGTCACGGCAAAGCCGACACTGAAGGATGTCGCCCAGTTCAAGGTCATGGGGCGGCCCGAGCGGCGCCGCGATTCCCGCGCCAAGGTGACCGGCGAAGCCAAATACTCAGCCGACATCCGGCTGCCCGGAATGCTTTTCGCCAAGGTCCTGCGCCCACCGGCCCACGGTGCCACGTTGAAGAGCATCGACACCGGACCGGCCCGCGCCATACCGGGCGCCCAAGTCGTGCAGGACGGCGACCTGATCGCGGTGCTGCACGAACTGCCCGATGTCGCCGCCGCGGCCATCGACAAGGTCAAGACCGACTTCGACGTGCCTCCGTCGCAGGTGAACGACAAGACCATCTTCGAACATCTCATGAGCGTGGCGCCGCCGCCCGAAGTCATCGCCCAGGGCGGCGATCTCGCCGCGGGACGGCGGCTGGCGACGAGGACATTTGACCGGACCTATCTCAACAGCTACGTGGCCCATTCGGCGATGGAGACTCACGCGGCGCTCGCCCATTTCGATGGCGGCCGCATGACCGTGTGGGCCTCGACCCAGAACCCCTTCGGGGTGCGCGACGAGGTGGCGCGCACGCTCGGACTCGAGACCGACCAGGTCCGGGTGATCACGCCCTTTGTCGGCGGCGGCTTCGGCGGCAAGTCCTACAATCTCCAGGCGGTTCACGCTGCGCGGCTGGCCAAGGCGACCGGCCGCCCCGTGCAGGTGATGTGGGACCGCGCCGAGGAGTTCTATTACGACACGTTCCGGCCGGCGGCCATCGTCACCATCGCGTCGGGGATCGATGCTTACGGGCGAATGACGTTCTGGGACTACGACGTGGCTTATGCGGGCGACCGCGGGGCACAGCAGTTCTACACCGTGCCGAACCACCGGACGTCGTCGCGCGGCTCCGGGTGGCGCGGCCCGCGCGGTTCGCATCCGTTCGGCACCGGAGCGTGGGGGGCGCCGGGCAACAACACCAACTCCTTCGCCCGCGAATCGCAGATCGACATGATGGCGTCGGCCGCGGGCATGGATCCGGTGGAGTTCCGCCTGAGCCAGCTGAGCGACCCGCGCATGATCCGTGTGCTCAAGGCCGCTGCCACCCAGTTCGGTTGGAAGCCGGCCGCTGCGCCGAGCCGGCGCGGCCTCGGCGTGGCCTGCGGCATCGACGCCGGCGCCTACGTGGCTACGATCGCCGAGGTGGCGGTCGATCCGGACCGGGGAACGGTGCAGGCGAAGCGCGTGGTCTGCGCCCAGGAAATGGGCATCGTGATCAACCCCGAGGGCGCCACCATTCAGGTGGAAAGCTGCGTCACCATGGGCCTCGGTTATGCGCTCACGGAGGAAATCCACTTCACGGGCGGCCGGATCCTGGACACGAACTACGACACCTACACGATCCCGCATTTCTCGTGGGTGCCGAAGTTCGAGACGGTGCTCGTCACGGCCGACGACATCCCGCCGCAGGGCGGTGGCGAGCCGGCGATCGTCGTGATGGGCGCGGTGATCGCCAACGCCGTCTTCGACGCGACCGGCGCCCGCCTACTCCAGTTGCCGATGACCCCGGAACGCATCAAGGCCGCACTGAAGGCCGTCTAGTTCGGCGGCATCGGCCGCGGTTTGGGTTTTGACGGACCCAGTTCACCGGCTGCAATGCGCGCATGAATCGACGAACGTTTTCCGCCCCGCGCGGCCGCTCCCTCGATTCGCTCCTGATGTCGAATCTCCAACTTTGCCGCTCCCTGTGAAAAAAGGCCCCCGTCGCTTCTGCCGTTGGCCGCTCCTCCTCTTGGGTGCGGTAGGATTGGCTGCGTCCGGCCTGGTCGCCGCCGGGAAACCAAACTCCGCCGGGCCCGTTTGGGGCCGGGTCGCCGTGGAGAGAAATGCTCACGGCCAGTTGGAAACACTGCTCGAAAACCGGCAGATCCGGGTCCGATATGAGGTTTACCAGCCCTCCTCGCAGAAGAGCGAAGAAACGGTCATTCGCGAGTTCCTGATCAAGAGCACCGGCCAGAATGTGGCGAAGTCGAAGATCGGCCTCGACGCCGCGGCGTGGCGCGGGACACTCAAGAGTGCCGTCGTGGTGCGCGACGACGCGGAGTGCAAGACCGTCCGGATGGTGTGGCATTCGCTCGACGAGAAACCCGACCCGGAGGAAGAAGTCTCCATTTTCCCGGAGGGTGCGTTCATCGAGATCCGCTACCTGCGCTGGAACGTCAACATCGTGGATCTCACCACGGGCGGTGCGCACTTCGCGGTGCACGGCGCCGACCACTGGGTGCGCGGATATGTACCCTACCCCCAGCACTACTACAACCGCGTCGAACACCACATCGACAACATCACCGTCCCCGACGTGGCGGACGGCGGCCCGCTCAATTACCACGGAAGTTTCATCCTGGGGGTCTACGACGAGCCAACCGGCATCGGCTGGGCCCAAGTCATGCCGGTTACGGCCGTGTCGATCATCAAGTTGCTCGACCACGGCTTCGAGATCTTTCCGTGGTTCAAACAACCGCACCACGAGTTCACGGCCTTCCTCCTCGGCGTCACCGGGGGCCCGCGGGAAATCGAGCGGATCGGCGAAAAACTCGCGGACCGGCTCCGCCGGGAGAATTCCTCCGCGGGCACCATCGCTCCGCCACCCCAGGCCCGATGAATAGACCTACCCCCCTGCCGCGGCTCTGCAATCGTACGCTTCCGGCCGGACCCGCGCCGGCTACCATCGGCCGATGAACCGCCGGCAGTTTCTCGCCAAGAGCGGCCTCGCCGCCTCGGCGGCGGCCGCCGGCCCCGCGCTGCGGCGTCTGGCGGCGCTGCCGCCGGATGCGTCCTCCTCCCCTGCCATGAATGCTTCCGCTCCCGCAGCATCTTTTCCCTCCCGTCGCCCGCCCGAGAACCGGCGCACCTTTGTGAGCGAGGCCGTGGAGGCCAGGATCGTCGAGGTCGAGGCGAAGATCGGCAATCCCGAGCTGCGCTGTATGTTCGCGAACTGCAATCCCAACACGCTGGACACGACGGTCACCTTCCGGCCGGACCCGGACGGTGGCGACACCTTCGTGATCACAGGCGACATTCCCGCCATGTGGCTGCGCGACTCAAGCGCGCAGACCCTGGTCTACGTGCCGCTGGCCGCCCGCGACGAACGCCTCCGGGCCCTGTTCCGGGGGCTGATCCGCCGCCAGGCGAAGTGCGTGCTGCTCGACCCGTACGCGAACGCCTTCTATGCCGCGCCGACACTCGGCGAGTGGCGGCACGACGAGACGGAGATGAAACCCGGCGTGCACGAGCGCAAATGGGAGCTCGATTCCCTTTGTTACCCGATCGAACTGGCGCACGCCTATTGGCGGGCCACCGGCGACCGCCAGCCCTTCGACTCCACGTGGCGCGACTCCGCCCGGCGCATCGTGGAGACCCTCCGCACCGAACAGCGCCGCGACGGCACGACGCCCTACCGGTTCGCCCGCAAATCCGACTTCTTCTTCGACAATTCGCCGCGGCACGGTCAGGGCAGCCCCACCCGAAAGGTCGGGTTGATCCACTCGGCATTCCGTCCGTCGGACGATTGCTGCCTGTATCCCTTCCTGATCCCGTCCAATTACATGGCGGTGACGGCGCTTCGTCATCTGGCCGAACTCGCGCGCGAGGTTCCGGGTGACGAGAGCCTGGCCCGCGATTCCCTGGCGCTGGCCTCCGAAGTCGAAATGGCCCTGCAACAGCACGCCGTCTGCACCCATGCGGTTCATGGCCGGATCCTCGCCTACGAGGTCGACGGCTACGGCAATGCGCTGATGATGGACGATGCCAACGTGCCCAGTCTCCTCGCCCTGCCCTGGCTGGGATGCCTGGCCGCCGGCGACCCGCTGTACCGGGCGACCCGCGCCTTCGTGCTCAGTGAGGACAATCCCTATTTTCACCGCGGGCGGCTGGCGGAAGGGGTCGGTGGCCCTCATGTCGACCCGCACATGATCTGGCCGCTGTCCATCATTGTCCGGGCGCTGACCAGCACCGATGACGCCGAGATCGCGGCGTGCCTGCGGATGCTGCTCCGCACGCACGCCGGCACGGGTTTCATGCACGAGTCTTTCAATCCGGACGACCCGGCGAAGTTCACCCGGCCCTGGTTCGCCTGGTGCAACTCCATGTTTGGCGCCCTGATTCTGCACCTCGCGGACACTCGCCCCGCCCTGCTGGCGCAAACGTGAGGTCCGGCCCGCCGCCAGAGGCCCTCGCCCCGATGGCCAAGCGCCCGCTCCGGAAATTTATCGGGCGCGATTCGAGACTGAAGCGGCCCCGTCAAAGCGCATAGCGCGGATAGGTCTGTTTGGCCTGCGCCGGCGCCGCCAAGTCAATCTCGGCCGTGATGAACGGATGTTGTCGCGAGATCAGCCGCAGGAGTCAGCCGTCTCTCGCTTGCCCCGCCTTGCACATTTGCGCCAGCACGATCGTTTCGGTGTACTTCGTCAGTTCGTGGACTCGATTGCCGCGGCGCTCGTAGAACTGCACGTTGCCAGGCACGAGAGTGTTGGTCGTCAACTCGAAGCGCCCGACGTTCTGGTGCAGGTTCTCAACCGCCGAAAGGAGCGCCGCGCCTATGCCCCGACCCTGCCAGGGGGGATCGACCAAGACGCCGCGAATGGTGCACACGGATCCATCCCGTATGCCTATGGCGGAGCCAACAATCACTCCGTCAGCTTTGGCGACCAGGACCGTCTGGGTTCGGATGAGCACCTCGATCGCGTCCACCGTTTCGGTGAGCGGTGGGATCGCCAGGTTGCCGCAAAGACGGCCTTCTTCAGCGAAGGCACGCATCTGGATTGCATGGATGACGGGAGCGTCTTCCGGTACTGCTGGTGTGATCAACGCCATGTGCGGAGATGCCGAACGAGCTGGAGGCCTGCCATGGCGGATGCCACGCGTTGAAGGCGGAGCGGGCGGGTGCTCGCCATTGGCAGCGATAATTTGTTGGGCCACCTTTTCATCAGCTCAGAAGTTCAAACCGGCGACGCCCAGGAGTCGAGGGCGGTCAGACATCCCCGATGAAAAACCGCCGCCGGGGGAGCGCGGGCGGCCCGCCCGCACCGCTGTGTTCGCTCGATTTGCTCCAGGCGCGCCAGCGGCGCGCGCTCCCAGTTCCTGCACCGCAGAGATCAAAAAGAGCGCAGAGACCGGCTGACGCTGTCGCCCCTGCGGGGAACGCGAACGGCCCCGTTCCCTACCGCACCTGCAGCGTGTCACCTTCGAACTCGAGGCCGAGCGACGGCACGACGACGGCCTTGCGCCCGCCTTGCTTTCGCACCCGGCCGGCGAGCCAGGCGTCGTAACCGGAGGCCTTTGCCGCCTCGAGGGTGGCGCCCG
>JBJKRV010000410.1:0-3348 GCA_046704465.1 Opitutaceae bacterium
GCGTGCTGCGGCGACGGGTGGAATGTTCCCGGATAGTCGCCTGCTTCCGGGTACGGGATCCAGTCGTAGTTCAGCGCGTTGCCGTCGGGATCCCAGGAACCGGCCGCCGAGAGCTTCACCGTCGCTCCCACGTGCGTATCCAAATACAAAATCTTCTCCGTGGTGTCGCCGTTGAGCACGGCGACCGGCTGGTGGTTGCACCCGGACCAGGGTTTCACGCACCAGTCCATCCGCGCCCGAAAGTCGTCCTGGATGTCCACGGCCCAGCGCCGGAGCGTGTTGTTCAGGCTGACGGTCCCGTGCCAGCGATCCTCCACGATCGGGCCGTACATGGTCGGGATGCCGCGGTAGAAACCGTGGAGCACCGCGTACCTCCCGTCCCAACTGCCCCACCCGGGATGCATCGGGTCGTTCATGCCGGTCGGCATCACGTACATGTAGGTGGTCGTGTCGCCCTCCTTCTGCGGCTCGTCGGTATTCGTCGGATAAAGGGCCCCAAGGGGACCGTGGCCGGTCAGGACGTCGCGCTCCACGTTGAACCCGCCCGCGGTCGCCGTGATCGGGCCCCACCGGTGGTACCAGTTGTCCCCGTCGTACGTCGGCCACTCCTTGTCCACAAAGAGGCGGAAATGCGGCAGGATGACGGTGGTGTGGTCGCGGAACCGGTCCGCTGAGCTCAGGAGGATCCGGTTCTTGAACTTGGCGTACCCCGCGGGCCCCCGCTCCAACAGGATCTTGTCCAGGGCGCGCCGCAGGGGGCTGGACGAACTGCCCCAATCCGTGCCCCAATTCATATACCAGAGCGGCCGGGGATCCGGGCTGTCCACGGCCTTGATGATCAGATCCATGGCCGCATGGTCGTGACCGTAGCTGGATACGGTGCGCTTCCAGAGGTATTGCTCCGTGGGGTAACCCGGGGCGTTCCGGATCAGATACGGCCGGACTTCGCCGTACGCCTTCACCTGCTGCTGCACGATCCCCAGCCCCGTCCGCACCGGATTCAGGTTCTCCTCCGGCCGGGCCTTGGGCCGGCAGGCGATGATGCCCTCCACGTCGAACACATTGGTGTACACCAGAAACCTTACCAGGGATTGTTCGTCGTCCGGATCGCCTCCGGCGTCGGTCTCGATGATCACCCGGGGCTTGTTCGCCTGCTGCACCGCCTCCTGGTATTTGAACCATTGCTTCCGGAGGGCGGCTTTCGTGAGGTCCTGCGGACCGTTCTGCGCCAGCAGCGTACCGGCGAACATCAGGGCCAGGGCCGGCAGCGCACGTCGTGTTACACGGTTCATTGAATTATGCCTCGTTCTTCACTGGTCGCCCGGGCGGTGGGCGACGCCCGACACGATATCGTGCAGGAAGACATCGACCGGATCAGGCTTGGTCGGCAGCCCGCCGAATCGCGTGTCATTCCAGGAAATCACGAGATCCAGGGAGGGAATCACGGCCATCCCTTTCTGCCCGGCCCAGTAACCCAGGGCGCAATATACGTCGGTCGGCAGATCCGGCCACCGCCGTTGGCCGTGCTTGTCCACGCCGTTGATCCACCAATTCCAGCTGTAGCTGCCGCGGAAATCCGTCTCGTCGTCGGGCACGACGGTCGAGCCCATCGTGCGCTGGCCCGGAATCATCTGCGCCTTGCGGTCCGTCGTCCGCGGCAGGGCGCGGGAGACCGGGTCGTCGGTCATGACCTGGACATGGTGGCGCGAAATCAGCTGCTGATTCTTCCAGCGCCCCTGACGCAGGCACAAGAGCCCGAACCGGGCGTAGTCGCGCGGCGAGATCGCCAGGCGCCCCGGCCGATCGGCCACGCCGAAGGCCAGCAGCGTCGGGTCGTCCTGGCACTGGAGCGGTTTCGTCAGCAGCGGATGGAGCACGCGGGCGTCCACCGTCGCGTACGTCGCGCCATAGATCTTCCGGAACAGGATGTCCCAGAACAACGACATCTGCCAATCGTTGTAGTCGTACGCCGTGCCGGGTGACTCGCTCACGCCGTAGCAGGAGGTCTGATTGGCCAACTCGCGCAACGTGATGCCGCGGTCCTTGTAGTCGAGATCCGGATTGATGTCGGCCAACTTTGGCTCGTAGTGCACTGCCCGGGCGTTGAGACCGGGGATCCACCCGTATTCCAGCGCCTTGAAAAGGAAATAGGTGTAGACCGGTTTGGCGGCCGAGGCCACGTCCTCGCGCCTGGCGGGATCGCCCCAAGTGTAGATCATCCGCCCGTACCGCACCACGCAGCCGCTGCCGCCCGCGTACGCCGCCGCCTTCGCCAGATCCGCGGCGGACATGCCCACCGCTTCCGGGCTGGCGGTCGCCCAGGTCTTTCCGGGCCAGACCACGGCCACGCCGGGCGGACTGATGGGCCGCCGCCGCACCTGCAGGATGATGCGCCGATACGCCACCAGGGGCGGGCTGCCGTTGTCCCGCACCCGCAAGATCACGTGCAAGTCGTGGCCCGCCGCATCCTGCGGTATGACCAGCGCCGTTTTCGCGGCATGGGGGTTCGCCACCGAAAAGATCCCCGGATAACCGCCCGCCTCGGGATAGGGAATCCAGTCATAGGTCAGCGCATTGGCGTCGGGATCCCAGGAACCGGCGGCCGAGAGTTCCACCGTCGCCCCGGGCACGGTGTCCATGCGGAGAATCTTTTCCGTCTGGTCGCCGTTCAGCACGGCGACCGGTTGATGGTTGCATTCGGCCCACGGCTTCACGCACCAATCCATCCGCGCCCGATAATCGTTCTGGAGGTCCGCCGCCCAGCGCCGGAGCGAGTTCGCCCGGTTGGTCGTGCCATGCCAGGTGTCGGCCTCATTGCCGGTGTAATAATGGCTGGTCAGCCCGGCATACTGCGGGTTGGGACCGAAGCGGCCCGCCCACGAACCCCATTCCGGGTGCATCGGATCGTTCATGCCGGTCGGGATCAGGTAGACCGACGCCGGCACGTCCCCCTCCTTCTGGGGCACATCGGTGTTGGTGGGATAGAGCGCGCCCAGGGCGCCGTGGCCCGTGAGCACGTCGCGCCGCAGGTTGAACCCGCCCGCGTCGCGCGTGAGTTCGGACCAGTAGATGTGCCAGGAACCGTCCGCCGCCGTGATGATCGGTATGACCCACAACCGGAAGAGCGGCTTGATCTTGGTCGTGTGGTCGGCGAATCGGTCGGAGCCACAGATGAGGAATTTGTTCTTGAACTTCGCGTAGCCCGCCGGGCCCCGTTCGCGCCAGATCAGGTTGAGGGCCCGCTTGAGGTTGCTCGGGTCGCTGCCGCGGTCGGTGCCCCAGTTCTGAAACCAGATCGGCCGCGGATCCGGCGCGTCGGCCGCGGCGATGATCAGCCTGACCGCGTCG
>JBJKRV010000411.1:0-9580 GCA_046704465.1 Opitutaceae bacterium
GACCGGCGGTGCGCCGGAGATGAACCCGGATTTCCGCCGCTTCGTTTCCCGCCTGCGCGCCCTCGACGTCGGCGCGACGATCATCGACCGGTGCAACCTCACCATTCTGCTGCAACCGGGGTATGAAGATCTCGCGGATTTCCTCGCCGCGCGGCGCGTCGACATCGTCGCCTCGATGCCCTGCTACTCGCCGGAAAACGTGACCGCGCAGCGCGGCGAAGGTGTGTTTGAGGCCAGCATCGAGGCGTTGCGCCGGCTCAATGCCACCGGCTACGGCGTCGATCCGGCGTTGCCGCTGCACCTCGTGTACAACCCGGTCGGGGCCACGCTTCCCCCGCCCCAGGCCGACCTTGAAGCCGACTACAAGCGCGAGCTGGGCGCCCATTTCGGCATCACCTTCAACACCCTCTACACGATCTCCAACCTGCCCATCGCGCGCTTCGCTTCCTGGCTCCGCCGCAATGGCCGGCACGAAGCGTACCTGACCCTCCTGGTCGAAGCCTTCAATCCGGCGACCGTGGAAGGGTTGATGTGCCGCGACACGATCAGTGTGGGCTGGCGCGGCGAGGTGTTCGACTGCGACTTCAACCAGATGCTCGATCTCCCGATGGGAGGCGCATCGCGCGATGCGCGCCACCTGTGGGAGCTCGATCCGGACACCCTTGATGGCGGCGCGATCGCCACCGGCATCCACTGTTTTGGCTGCACCGCCGGGGCCGGATCGAGCTGCGGCGGCGCCATCGAGCCGGTCCTGTCGACCACGGCGTGAGACCGCCGGCCCCGCCGGACGTCAAAGGGCCACGCGGCGCCAGTCATCCCTCTTGAATCGTGTCAAGCGACGCCCCAGGCGAAGATCCCGAGGTCGCGATGCCGGCGGGGAACGCAGTCCGGAGGGGCTCAATGCGCGCCGGCGACGATATCCGGCGCCTGCAGGCCAAATACGCCGTCACCGCGTGGTTTTACGACGTCCTGGATTTTCCCTGGGAGCTGCAGTACCGGCGCTGGCGGCCGGGTTTGCTCCAGGACGTGCGGGGCCAGGTGCTGGAAGCGGGAGTGGGAACCGGCCGCAACCTGCGCCACTATCCGTCGGAAGCCGCGGTGACCGCCATCGATTGCTCTCCGGCCATGCTCCGCCGGGCGGCGAAGCGGGGACAACGGGCCGCGTGCCGCGCCGTCCTCCGCGAGGAGGATGTGACCACGATGGCTACGGTTCCCTCGAACCATTTCGACTGGCTGATCGCGACGTTTCTCTGCTGCGTCCTGCCCGATCACCTGCAGCCGCTCGCCCTGGCTCAGTTTGAGCGGATCCTCAAACCGGGCGGTCGGTTTCGCCTGTTGGAGATGGTATACTCCCGGCATCCCTGGCGACGGCGGTGCCAGACTCTGACCGCTCCCTATGTCGAAAAGGTTTTCGGCGGCCGATTCGATCGCAACACCGTGGCCCACATCCGGGCGTCCTCGAAGCTGAGGCTGCGGCACACGCGCTTTCTCAAGCAGGACACCTACCTGCTGATCGACGGCGAACGGACGGCATGACGGACCGCGCCGCCAACCCCGCGGACCTCGACGGCGCACCGACGGTGGTCGCAATGCTGAAGGCGCCGCGGCCCGGCTTGGTGAAGACCCGCCTCGCCCGCGACCTCGGCCCCGACCGGGCGGCGGACGCCTATCGTCGCCTGGTCGAGCGCCAGATGGCGGCGATTCCCGCGGGCTGGCGGACCGAGATTCATTTTGCGCCGGCCGACGCCGAGTCGGAAATGCAGCGCTGGCTCGGCCCGGGCCATGCCTGGTTTCCCCAGGCGGACGGCGATCTGGGTGAGCGCATGGCGGCGGCGGTCGCGGGCGCGTTCGATCGGCGCGCGCCCGGCGTGCTCGTCATTGGCGGCGATTGTCCGTCGCTGGACGGGCCGTCCCTTCGGGAAGCATGGCAGACGTTGCGGGCGGCGGACATCGTCCTGGGACCAGCCCGCGACGGCGGCTATTATTTGCTCGGGCTGAGGCAACCGAATCCGCGACTGTTTGGCGGCATTCCCTGGAGCACGCCTGGCGTATTTGCGGCCACGCTCGGCCGCATCCGCGAGACCGGTCTGCGCTACGCGATATTGCCGGCCAAGGCGGATGTGGACGACCTGGCCGGCTGGCGGGACGCGGAGCCGCTGCTGTCCGGCCGGCCAAACGCCGACCATGCCCCGCCCTCCGAGGAAGGCGCGCGGCTTTGTGTGATCATCCCCGCGCTGGACGAGGCGGATTTCATCGGGAAGACCCTGGAGCGCGTGCGCACGGCCTTGCCGCACGCCCGTGCGATTGTGGCAGACGGAGGCAGCGCCGACCGGACGATTTCCGTCGCCACGGACGCGGGCGCCCTGGCGATTTCGTCGGAGCGCGGGCGGGGAATCCAGTGCCGCGCGGGGGCGGCGCATGCCCGGGCCGACTGGCTTCTGTTCCTGCACGCCGACACGCTGCTGCCGCCGGATGCCGGACGCATTGTCGCCGACTTTGCCGACGACTCCGCCCATCAGATCGCCACGTTCGGCGTGTGCTTTGAAGGTTGCCGGCCGCAGACGCTCCTCGCGCGGCTGGCCCGCTTCGACAGCGTGTTCACCCGTTTCGGCGACCAGGGAATTCTTGTGCGGCGCTCCTTTTATCAGGAAATCGGAGGATTCCCGCCGTGGCCCCTGTTTGAGGATGTCGCCCTGCTGCAACAGGCGCGGAAACGGACACGCATCCATTGGCTCCCCGCGACCGTGATCACCTCATCGAGGCGATTTCGCCGTCGCGGCCTTCTGCGTCAGAATTTCCTGAACGCCGGGCTGTTGCTGCGGTACCTGGCCGGCGCCTCGCCGTTCGCACTGGCCGCGCGTTACCGCGGCAAAGGCTGACGGTCGACCAATGCCAGCAATGCCGCGCCGGGCGCCGATCGCCGCTTGACCCGTCTACGGCTTCACAGTGCAGGCTGGGCGGGTCATGCAAACTCTCACCCGTGAAAGTCACTTCACCGTCCCCGCCCCGCCGGCGCGCGTCTTCCCGCTGCTTTGCCCGGTGCTCGAATACCGCTGGCTCCCGCACTGGCGCTGCGAACTGCTGCACTCGACCTCCGGCGTCGCCGAGGAGGACTGCGTGTTTCGCACCGACTTTCCCGACGTCGGACCGATGACGTGGGCGGTCAGCCGTTATGAACCGCCCGCCCGCATCGAGTTCACGTGCTTCGCGCCGGAGATCGGGGTGCACCGTCTGAAGATCGGCCTGACCGCCGCGGACGGCGGCACGCGCCTCGACTGGACGCGCCGCTGGCTGTCGACCGGGCCGACGGGCGACGCCTGGATTGCCGCCTTCTCGGACGAGGGGGAAACAAAGAGGATGGACAATCTCCGGCGCCTCCTCTCTCACTACCTTGCCACCGGGGAAATGCTCCAGCCATGACCGTCAGTGTCCTCGCCCGAAAGCACGGGCTCTCCCGCTCCACCCTGCTCTATTACGACCGCATCGGCCTGCTGAGACCGGGTGGACGGGCGGGAAACAGCTACCGCCATTACACGGCGACCGACGACGAACGCCTGCGGCAGATCTGCCTGTACCGGCGAACCGGCCTGCCCCTCGCGGACATCGGCCGGATCCTCGGGCGGCCGCGACGGGATCTCGCCGCGGCGCTGGAGCGCCAGCTTCACGAGGTGCTGTCGCAGATGGAGGCGTTGCGCAGCCGGCAACGGCTGATCGTCGAACTCTTGAAGGATCGCCGCCTGCTGGAACGGGTCCGCAACCTGGATCGGGCAAAGTGGGTCCGCCTGCTCCGGGCGTCGGGTTTCACCGACCACGATCTTGCCCGCTGGCATCGCGACTTCGAGCAGACGGACCCGGCTTATCATCAGCGCTTCCTGGAATTCCTCGGCATCGCCCCGGGGGAAATTGCCGCGATCCGCAAGCGCGCGCGGACTGTCGCCGTGATGGTGACGAATGCGCCGGCGCCCTGACTGGCGGAGAATGGCAGCGGTGCGAATCTTGGAGCCGGATCCTGCGGTTTCAGGAAACCTCTGGGCGCCGTGGGCGCTGGCGAGTGGGTCACGGTTCGCCCGCGTGCGCCGCAGCGCCGGAGTTCGCTGGCGGCGGCGGCGGCCGCCCCGTGGTCGCGGGCACAACTTCAACCTTGGCTGCTGCTGGACTCCGGCGGCATCTGCCGGCGCGCCGCAGCGGACGCGCGGAGGATGCGTTGCGCCCCGAATCGCTCGCGAATCCATCCTCCCACGCTTCTCAGGAACCCCAAGATTCCCAAGCGGTCCCGCTGCCGTTTTCGACCGGTTCGCAGCGGCGGTTGGCAAGTGGCTGGATGATGGCGGGTTCCGCTGCCAGATTGAGGATCCCATCGGATCCTCAATCTGGCAGATCATGCCCACGTCCGGGAATATCGACCGCGCCGGTCGCTGCGCCGCCAGGAAGGCCGTCGGCGGCTTTTGCCTCATGAGCACCAGCTTTACCGGCGCAGCTCCATTCCGTGCAGCTTCAACCCGGCAGCATCATCCGCGTAGCTCCATCGGCGGAGCCGCGATCACGCCGCCGGCCCGCTCCGCCGCAACGCCGATCAGCATCGCATGCGTCAGAACTGGCTGTCGTTCCGCCGGAGGTTGTCGCAAATGATCCCGGCCGCGACGGCGGCATTCAACGACTCGGCGCCGCCGAGCCGCGGGATGGTCACGTAGCGCGTGACCGTGTCCCGCACGGCGGGCGACAGGCCGCGGCCCTCGCTCCCGATCACGATCACCGCGTCGCGCAGTGGTTCGAGGCCGCGGACGTTCTCCCCGCGCAGATCGCAGCCCAGCACGGGCACCTTGGCCCGGCCGAGCACGGCGCCGAGATTGGCCGTGTGCACCCGCATGCGGGCAAATGAGCCCTTGCTGGCATTGATGACCTTCTGGCTGAACAGGTCGGCGCTGTCCGTCGAGAGGACCACCCGGTCCAGGGAATACCAGTCGGCGATGCGCAGCAGCGTGCCCACGTTGCCGGGGTCCTGCACGCCGTCCAGCGCCAGCGTCAGCCCGTGGTTGAGCCCCCCGGCGAGCAGGGGCAGCCGGTGGATGCGGCCGACGCCCAGGATGCTCGTCGGCGCGGGAAAGTGGCTGATCCGCGCCATCTCGGCCTCCGAGACCGACTGCGTGCGCGCGCCCCGCCAGTACTCGGTGGCGTAGATCTCCTCGAAGATGACGCCGGCCGCGAGCAGCTCGGTCATGACCTTCTCGCCCTCGACGATGAAAAGCCCCTGGGCTTCGCGCACCTTTTTCTCGCGCAGCGACCGCAGACGCTGGATGTCCGCCTTCGTGAACATGAACTCAACCGGTCCGGGCCGCCTCGCGCAACCGTTCCGCAAACGCCTGCAGGCGCGCGGAGTCCTTCACCCCCGGCGCGGACTCGACACCGCTGGCGAGGTCGACCCACCGCGCGCCGGTGGCCGCCAGCGCCGCCCCGATGTTCTCGGCACTCAGACCGCCGGCGAGAATCCACTGTTTGTCGGGATGCGCTTCGCGGTGGCGCCGGAAGCCCGGCCAGTCGCCCGTGCGCCCCGTGCCTCCGAACCGGCCGCCGGGATCGCTCGCATCCAGCAGGAACGTCTCGGCCAGGGCAAGCCACTCGGGGCCCACCGCCTGCCCGGCGGCCAGCTTCGGCGCGAGCCACAGGCGGTCCGCGCCCACCGCCGCCGACCAGGCGGCGACCGACTCCACCGGCAGCCCGGGCGAAAAATGCACCTGGAAAAAATCGAATTCAGCCTCGAGCGCTCTCGCGAGCTCCGCCGCCGAGGGCTCCACCATGACCGCGACCTTCTTTCGCCCGGGCAGCTGCGGCGCCATCGCCCGGAACGCCGGCAGCGCCAAGTGCCGGGGCGACGCGGGGTAGAGATTGAAACCGAGGTAGTCCGCGCCGACCGCGTCGGCCAGTCCGGCGTCAACCAGTGACGTCAGCCCGCAAATCTTGACTCGGATGCCTTCGATCATGCGCTTTGGCCGCGCGAGGGTGCGGCCGGGAATCAACAAGAAAGAACCGGCCGTGAACCGCCATATTTTTCCGAGGACGACGGGGCGCAATCCGCCTATTTCAGCCGCCCTTTACGGCGGGAGCTTATTGTCAGGCAATGGCGAGGCGGGCCACCAGCGCCGCGACCAAGGCATCCATGGTGGCCTCCGCGGCTTCGAAATCGACCGCCACGCCGGCTTCGCGCATCGCTTCACTGGTCAGCGGCCCGATGCTGCCCGCGAGGGGCTGCCGCGCCCCCGGGGCCGGGTGCAGCGCCGCCTGGGCCGCGTAGGCCTTCACCGCCGAAGCGCTGGAAAACAGCACGGCGTCGGCGCCCCGGGTCTGGAAATCCTCCGCCGACGGATCGCCGGCCAGGTCGGTCTGCACGTTCTCATAGACCTGGACCCGGTCGACGATGGCGCGTTCGGCCTCGAGCTTCTTCACCAGCGCATCCCGGTTCAGGTTGCCGACGACAACCAGGACCCGGAGATTGTCGAGGCTTTCGTTCTCCGACATGGCCTTGGCGAGGGCCTCGGCCGAGGCGACACGCGGGCAGACTTCGACCTCCAGATGCAGCGCGCGCACGGCCCGCGCCGTGGCCTCGCCCACGCAGGCGATGTGCATCGCTCCCAGGGCGCGCAGGTCGGGAAAGGCCTTGAAAAAGAGATCGAAAAAATGGCGGACCCCGTTGGTGCTCGTGAACACCAGCCAGTCGTACCGGCCCATCTCCTCCATCACCTCGATGATGGCGTCGCGGTCGGCAAAGGGCCGGATGGTGATCAACGGCAGCTCGATGACCTCCGCCCCGAGCGCCTCCAGGCGGCTCCGCAGTTCGCCGGACTGATCGCGGGCGCGCGTCACCGCCACCCGGCGGCCGAAAAGCGGCAGGTGCTCGAACCAGTCGATCGACTCGTGATCGCGGACGACCTCGCCGACCAGGATCATGGCCGGAGGGCCGAGTCCGGCGGACTCCACCCGGTCCGCCAGGGTCGCCGCCGTGCCGGCCACGCTGCGCTGCCGGCCGAGCGAGGCCCATTGCACCACGGCGGCCGGCGTATCCGCCGCGAGACCGCCGGCCACGAGCTCCGAAAGGATTCTCCGCAGGTGTCCCATGCCCATGTAGATCGCCAGGGTGGCGCCCGGCAGGGAGCCGAATCGGCGCCAGTCGACCGCCAGCTCATGGGTGGCCGGGTCCTCGTGCCCGGTGAGCAGGATCAGGGCGGAACTGGTGTTGCGCAGCGTCAGCGGGACGCCCGCAAAGGCGCCCGCGGCGAGCGCCGCCGTGACTCCCGGCACGACCTCGAACGGAATGCCGTCCGCCGCCAGCCGCCGGACCTCCTCGCCGCCGCGACCGAAGACAAACGGATCCCCACCCTTCAGGCGCACGACCTTCCGGCCGGCCCGCGCCCGGTCGACCAGCAGCGCCTCGATCTCCTCCTGCGGCCGGGCGTGCTGGTGCGGCCGCTTGCCGACGTAGATCTTCTCACAATCCGGACGGCACCAGGCGAGCATCGCGGGGTGCACGAGGTAATCGTAGATCACCACGTTGGCGGCCGCGATGAGCTGCCGCGCCCGCACGGTCACGAGGTCGAGATCGCCGGGTCCGGCGCCCACGAGATGGACGAAGCCTTGGGTCATGCTGGTGGATCGGATGACGCGCCGCACGGGCGCAGGGGACATTAAGCCTCCGCCCCCCGCCGCCTGCCAAGTCCTTTCGGCGCGGCAGCCGCAACCTTGGCGGTTTCCGCAACTCCGGCTGGCCAAGCGGGCCGTTTGTCCCTCATCCTGCGGGGATGGACTACCGCAGACTCGGACGCACCGGGCTCGAGGTTTCCGAGCTGTGCCTCGGAACAATGCAGTTCGGATGGACCACGGACGAAGCCGCGTCGATCGCGGTGCTCGACGCCTTCCGCGAGGCGGGCGGCAATCTCATCGACACCGCCGACATCTACACGACCTGGCACGAGGCCGGCCTGGCGGGCGGCGGCGTGTCGGAGCAGATCATCGGCCGCTGGCTGAAGGCCCGCGGCCGCCGCGCGGAGGTGGTCCTGGCCAGCAAGGTGCGCGGGCGGATGACCGAGGGCCCGAACGGCGAGGGCCTGTCCCGCGCCCGGGTGATCCGCTGCTGCGAGGAATCCCTGCGCCGCCTGCAGACGGACTATCTCGACCTTTACCAGTGCCACTGGGCGGACCTCGCCACGCCGATCGACGAGACGCTCGGCGCCCTCGACAACCTGGTGCATGCCGGCAAGGTCCGCTACGTCGGCGCCTCCAATTATCCCGCGTGGCGCCTGATGGAGGCCCTCTGGCAGAGCGACCGGCACGGCTGGGCCCGCTTCGACTGCTACCAGCCGCAGTACAGTCTCATGGAGCGCGCCGGATTCGAGATCGAGGCAATGCCGCTGTGCCGCCACCACGGCCTCGGCGTCATCCCCTACTCCCCGCTGGCAGGCGGTTTCCTCACCGGAAAGTACCGCCGCGGCGAGCCGGCGCCCGCAAGCGCCCGCGCCAAGGAGGTGTCGGAGAATTACCACAACCCCCGCGGCTGGGACGTGATCGACGCCCTGGCCGACATCGGCCGGGCGCACGGCCGCACCACGAGCCAGACCGCCCTGGCGTGGCTCCTGACCAACCCGGTAGTCACGGCGCCCATCATCGGCGCCAACACCGCCGCCCAGTTGCAGGAGTCGCTCGGCGCCGCCGGCTACCGCCTCTCCCCGGCCGAGATGACCCGCCTGAACGAACTCACGCGCTATCCCCGCAACTGGCGGCCCATCTGGGACTGATCCGCCCCGATCCCATGAGCGTGCCGGAAAGCAGCCCCTACAACGCGACGCTCGTCGGGCGCGAGGAACTGAACGCGCAGCTGCTCGTCATGCGCGTGCAGCCGGACGTCGGCCTGTTCGATTTCAAGCCCGGCCAGTTTGCCGTGCTCGGGCTGCTCGGCCGCGAGGCCCGCCTGCCCGAGGCGGACGACGAGGAACCGGCCGCCGTCCCGGACAAGATGATCCGTCGCGCCTACAGCATTGCCTCGACGAACCTGGAGAAACGTTACGCCGAGTTCTACGTGACGCTGATCACGAGCGGGCAGCTCACCCCCCGGCTCTTCGCCCTGGCGTACGGCGACCGCCTGCTGCTGGGGCCCAAACCCAGCGGCCTGTTCACCCTCGACCGCGTGGCTCCGGGCAAGGCCCTGCTGCTCGTCGCCACCGGCACGGGCCTGGCGCCGTACATGTCGATGCTCCGCACGATGCTCGTCACCGACTCGCAGCGGCCGGTCATCGTGCTGCACGGGGCCCGCTACAGCTGGGACCTCGGCTATCGCGCGGAGCTCGAAAGCCTCGCCCGCCTGCGGCACAACCTCACCTACATTCCCTCGATCACCCGGCCGGACGAAGATCCGCATTTCCGCGGCAGCGTCGGCCGCGTGCAATCGCTCCTGGACAAGGGCGTCGTCGAGCTGCTCTCCGGCGTGCCGCTCGATCCGTCGCGCCTTGACGTGTTTCTTTGCGGCAATCCCGACATGATCAAGGCGGCGAAGGAAATGCTGATCGTGCGCGGTTTCAAGGCCGACCAGGGCAAG
>JBJKRV010000412.1:0-6955 GCA_046704465.1 Opitutaceae bacterium
GCGCCAGGGGCAGGTAGAAATCGGCCCGCCGGAAGAAGCGGAATCCCGCCGGCAGGATGCGGGCCACGGTCACCGCCTGGGCGTCGAGCAGGATCGACTTGCCGACCAGGGCCGGATCGGCGGCGAAATATTTCCGCCATGCCTCGTGGCTCACCCACGCAACCGGGGCGGCCCCCGGACGGTCGTCGTTCGCGTCGAGGTCCCGCCCCTGGGCCGCGTGCAGTCCAAGCACCGGGAAGAAATCGCCGGTGACCAGCAGCTTGGAGGTCAGTTCGACACCGTCGTCGGTCTTCAGCTTGGCGGACTCGGGATGATAGAGGGCGAGACTTGAGAAGACATCCTGCTGCGCGCACCAATCGAGAAAATTGGGGTAGGAGACCGAATACTCGTCGGTGCCGTGCCGCTCCGTCACCGAGACCAGCCGTTCCGCCGCGGGATAAGGCAGCGGGCGGAGAAAGGTCGCGTTGATGATGCTGAAGATCGCGGCGTTGGCGCCGATCCCGAGCGCCAGCGTCAGCACGACGATGGCGGTGAAGCCGGGATATTTCCCGATCTGGCGGAAGGCGGACTTCAAATCGGCGATCATGGGATGGCTGGCGGCAAAGGTTTGGGAGCACGGCGTGGCCGGGACGGCCCCGGTCGCCGGTCCTCACTCGAAATTGATTCGCGCGGCGTCCTGGCGCCGCGCCGCTACAACGACGTTTCGGCCTCGCGGGTGACCTCGTTCTCCTGGACGACCCGACCGTCGAACAGGTGGACCGAGCGCGCGGCGTGGCGGGCAAACCGGTGATCGTGGGTCACCATGACGATCGTGGCGCCGTTGCGATGCAGATTGGAGAGGAGGTCCATGACGGCTTCGCCGTTCTTGGAGTCGAGGTTGCCGGTCGGCTCGTCGGCGAGGAGCACCGCCGGGGAGCCCGCCAGCGCGCGCGCCACGGCGACGCGTTGCTGCTGACCGCCGGAGAGTTGGGAGGGCAGGTGCTTGGACCGATGCGCCATGCCGACCTTCTCCAGCGCCTCATTGACCCGCTGCTTGCGCTCGCTCGAGGGCATGCCGCGGTACGTCAGGGGCAGATCCACGTTCTCGTAGACGGTCAGGTCGCCAATCAGGTTGAACGACTGGAAGATGAAGCCGATCTCGCGGTTGCGGATGCGGGCGCGCTCGGCCAGCGACAGCCCCTGCACGGGGCGCTCGTTGAGGAGGTACTGGCCGTCGGTCGGCGTGTCGAGCAGGCCGAGGATGGAGAGGAGCGTGGATTTTCCGCAGCCGGAGGGGCCGGCGATGGATACGTATTCGCCCTTGAGAATATCAAGGTGAATGCCGGACAGGGCGTGGGTCTCGACCTCGTCGGTCAAAAACACCTTGGTCACGCCGTCGAGCTTGATGAGCGAGTGGCCGTTGGTTTCAGCGTTCATGTGAGGATGGGTTGGGGCGATTCCGGAAGCACACGTTTGGTGGAGCGAAAGTTTGGTTTTTTGAGGCGGAGTTCAGTTCAGGCGGATGCGGTCGTTCGCATCCCACTGGGACATGTCCGACAGGATGACGCGGTCGCCCGGCTTGAGCCCCTTGAGGATCTCGATGTTGTTGACCGAACTGAGCCCGAGCTGGACCTGGACGCGGTTGGCGTAGACGCCGTCGGGATCGAGCTTGAAGATGCCCACCGTGCTGTTCTCCTGGCCGAACGCCGGCCGGCCCACATAGACGACGTCGTTGAGGTGCTCGAGTTCGATGGTGCCGTCGACGCTCAGATCGGGGCGGGCGCCCTTCGGCAGCGGCCCGGTGAGCTTGACGTCGACGCTGACGGTGCCGTTCTGCACCGAGGGATCGATCCGCGAAACGCGGCCGGGGACGAGGCCGTTGCGCGTGTCGATGGAGGCCAGCTGACCGAGCTGGATATCCTTGGCCTGGGTCTCGGCGATCTGGATCACGGCCTTGAGCTTGGTGGGATCGGCGACGCGGGCGAGGTTCGAGCCGGCGTCGACCTGCTGGCCGACGTCGACGGGAAGCAACTGCAGCACCCCGTCCATGCCGGCGCGCACCTGCAGATGTTCGGCATCGTCGCGGCGGAGGAGCGCCTGGGAGCGCGCCTGATCGACGAGCGCCTGCTGGACGGCGAGCTGCGGGGCGACGGATTCCTTGGCGAAATTGTACCGTTTCTGGGCGATCTCATACTGGGTCTTGGCGTCGTCGGCGGCGACCTGGGAGCTCTTGAGGGTCAGCGACGGCACTAGGCCGTCCTTGAACAGCTCGCCGTTCACCTCGGCCTGCAGCCGGGTGGTCTCGAAGGTCGACTTGGCGCTGGCCAGGTTGGCCTCGGCGGTGAGAACGTTGCCCTGCAGCATGACCTTCGTGTTCGCCAGGGTCGCCTCCGCCGATCTGAGCTGCGATTCGGCGTCGAGCGCGGCCTGGACCACGGAGGGGTTGGAGAGCACGAGGATGACGCTGTCGGGTTTCACGGGAGCGCCGGGCCGCAGCACGATCCGCTCGACCCGGGCGGCGGTGCGCGCGGCGATCCACTCGATGTCCTCGGGTACCAGCGTGCCCAGACCGCGCACTTCGCGGGTCATCGGGCCCCGTTTGACGGTGTCAATCCAGACCAGGTTGCGGTCCACCGTGGGCACGGCGGGCTTGAGTCGGGAAAGCACGAACGTCACGACGATCAGGCCGGCCGCGACGGCCGCGATAATCAGGATGCGCTTTCGGCGCTTTAGTTTGGCTGCGTTGGGGCGCGGGATATCCACAGGAGGAAGTTGGTTCACCGCGCCTATCGCATCCCTTGTGCCAAGATGAAACGAACAGATTAAGATTCCGGTTATCAATGACTAACAACACTCATTGCCCGCGAGAGCGAGGAGCCGGACTCCGGTGGTGGGATTTGCGTGTCCCAAGATTGGGACGAAAGTCACTGCCGCCTGCCGGCGGGTCCGTGACCTAAAGCGGCAGGCAAAGCACCGCGATACAGCCGGTCGTCGTGCCGTCCCGGTTCTTGAGTTGGATGGAGCCGCCGTGGTTTTCGGCGATCTGCCGGCAGAGCAGCAACCCAATGCCCGATCCGCTGGGCTTGGTGGTGAAGAAGGGCACAAACAGATTCGTCGTGTTGGCCAGGCCGGGACCGTCGTCCTCCACGCGCACCTCCAGGGCGGTGTCGCGCCGGCGCCAGTCGATGCGGACGCCCCCGTGCCTGTCCAGGGCCGCATCGACCGCATTCTTGATCAAATTGATCAGCACCTGCTCGATCTGCGCCGAGTCCAGGGCGACGGTGAGGTCCGGTCCGCCGATCACCTCCACGTTCAGGCGCGTCTCGAGGGCGGCGGCCCGGCGAATCAGGGGCTCGACCGGGGTCGGGGCGAGGCTGGGCTGCGGCAGCTTGGCCAGGCGCGCATAGGCCTGCATGAATCGGCCGAGGCTTTCGGATCGCGATTCGATGATTTCGAGGCCGGCCTTCATGTCGTCCTCCCAATCCGGGGAGCGGCGTTCACGGCGGAGCATGGCCAGCAGGCTGCCGGCGAGCGACTTGATGGGGGCCAGCGAGTTGTTGAGTTCGTGTCCGAGCACGCGCACCAGGCGCTGCCAGGCCTTCAGTTCCTCCTCGCGCAAAGGCACGCTGAGGTCGGCGATCACCACCAGGGTGTGCGGCAATCCGCCTTCGCGGAACGACGTCCGCCGCATGCCCCAGCGGCCCGTGGCCCCCGGGAAGCGGGTCGTCGCGAGCACCCGGGTGTCCTCACCGTCGAGGAACTCGGTCAGCCCGATTTCCGCCGCGGACCGGCCCAGGATGCGCTCGGCGGGGGTGGCGAGGAGCTCCTGGCCGGCACGGTTGACGAGACGGAGCGTTTCGCTGCTGTCGAAGGCGAAGATCGCCACGTCGATCTCCTGCATGACGGTGCGGAGCAGGGCGGTGGCCTCGAGTGCGCCGAGGCGTTGCGTCTGCAGCACGGATCCCAGTGAATTGATCTCGGCGTGCACGTCGCCGAGGGGTTCTCCCAGCTGGGCCTGCCGGGCGCGAATCGAGAAGTCACCCTCGCGCAAGGCGGAGAGCAGATTGGCGATGGTCTGGAGCGGACGGATGACGCGCTGGCGCGCGGCCGCGGCGAAGCCGAACCAGAACCCCAGGACGAGCAGCGTGAGCGTCCACTGCACCTTGGGCGTGTGATCGCCGAACCAGAGGTACGCCATCGCCACGATGACCGCCGGGGCGCCCGCCAGGAGCGCATACAGCAGGAGCCGCTGTTCGTGGGTGAGGCGGAAGTGGACTTTGGGCATGGGGATGGCCGCAACGAACGCGCGGCGTCGGCCGGTCGCGCGTTACGGCGAATCTGCAGGATTCCAGGCCCGTTGGCGGCGGAAAAATATCACAGCCGGTATTTCTCCAGGCGGCGGTAGAAGGCGCTGCGGCTCAGGCCGAGTTCCTCAGCGGCCTTGCGGGCGTTGCCCCCGCAGCGTGCCAGGGTCTTTTTGATGAGAAAGGCTTCGACTTCCTCGAGGCTCATGTCCTCGAGGCGCGGGGCGGCCTGGCCCGACGCGAGGCCGAGGTCGGCGGCGCGCACGACCTTGCCCGTGGTCATCAGGACGCTGCGCTCCACCGCATGATCGAGTTCGCGCACGTTGCCCGGCCATGGATGGTGGTGCATCGCCTCCAGGGCATCGGCGTCGAAACCGGTGACAGCCTTGCGATAGCGCTCGACGTGCTGCTTGAGGAAATGATGCGCGAGCAGCGGGATATCCTCCTGACGTTCGCGCAGCGGCGGCAGGTCAATGGCGATGGTGTTCAGCCGGAAGAGCAGGTCCTGCCGGAATTTTCCGGCGGCGACCTCGGCGGCGATGTCCGCGTTGGTTGCGGAGATCAGGCGGACGTTGACGCGGTAGGTCTTCGACGAGCCGACGCGCTCGTATTCGCCGGTTTCCAGCGTGCGCAGGATCTTGGCCTGCTGGTTCAACGGGATGTTCCCGATCTCGTCCATGAACAGGGTGCCGCCGTCGGCCAGCTCGAAGCGGCCGGCGCGGTCCGTCTTGGCGTCGGTGAAGGCGCCGCGGACGTGCCCGAACAGCTCGCTCTCAAAGACTCCTTCGGGCAGGCCGCCCATGTTGACCGAGATCAGCGGTCCGGCGGCGCGCGCCGACACCGCGTGCAGCGCCTGCGCGATCACGCCCTTGCCCGTGCCGTTCTCGCCGGTGATGAGGACATTGGCGTCGGACGGTCCGACCCGCGAGATCACGTCCAGGACGGGGCGCATGGCCGCGGACTGGGCGATGAGGACGGGTCCGCCCTTGCCCCGCAGGAGCTGGTTCTCCTGCTCCAGACGCCGATAGGCCCGCACCGCGTGACCGAGTTCGATCTGGTTGCGGACGATCGAGATCAAGCGCGGGTTCTCCCACGGCTTGGTGACAAAGTCCTTGGCCCCGCGCCGCATGGCCTCCACGGCCAGGTCCACGCTCGCCCATGCCGTCATGACCACCACGGGCAGCGACGGGTCGATCGACTGGATCCGGTTGAGGAGATCGAGGCCCTCCTCACCCGAGGTTGTGTCCCGGGTGTAGTTCAGGTCCATGAGGACGAGCGAAAAGTCGCGCGCCTCGATGGCCTTCACGACCGCGGCGGGCGATTTCACCGTCTCGGTCTGATAGCCTTCCGCCTTCAGCAGCAGGCGCAGGGCTTCAAGAACGTCGGCCTGATCGTCGGCAACCAGGATCCGATGGGTGGAGGTGTCGGGGGCAGCCATCAAGGAGCGGGTCGGAGCGAAGATGACCGAGGAGAACTGACCGGCGCAAGCGGAGAGTGCCGGCGCGTGCCCACCCGGAGGGGATGGCCGGCGGCCGGAACTCCGCGCGACGTCACGCGGCCAGGCAGGGCCGGCGATGCAGACCTCGGGTCCTCGGACCGGAGACCCGGCACGCGTTCGGCCGGACGCTCGCGTTCGAGGTGGAGACGGGAGCCCGCCGGCCACGATCGGTCATCGCGACCAACTGCAGCCCGACGATGGCGCAGGAGGCGCCGATGATGTCGGGTCCGGCCGGAGAGGCCCCTGCGAAGGTGGCCGCGGCGGCGACGGCGGCGCCCGGACCGACGGCGAGAAGGATGGAAGAGATGATCTTTGTGAAGGTCTTCATGGCGAATTTCGGTTGATGCCCTCCTGCATTGCAGACGGCGTGCCAAGGGAGTTCGGAAAATGGAAGGCATTGAATAATAAATTCTTAGGATTCCATCACGCATCGTGAGCCAGGCGCGGGACGGCAAACGCGTTCGCTCGCGGGATCGCGCTTTCCCAAATCTGGGATCGAAAACGCCCCCCCTTCCATGGGCGGGCGCTTACTCGTAACGCAGGGCTTCGATCGGGTCGAGCTGCGCCGCTTTGCGGGCCGGATAAAAGCCGAAAAACACCCCGACGGCGGCGCTGAAAATCACGGCCACGAGGACGGATGTCCCGGAGACCAGGATCGGCCAGCCGTTGCGGCTGGCGATGATCTGCGATGCGCCGATGCCGGCGAGCACACCGATGATTCCACCGAGCGAGCTGAGGATGACGGCCTCGATCAGGAACTGCAGGAGCACGTCGCGCGCATGCGCGCCGACCGCCAGCCGGATGCCGATCTCGCGGGTGCGCTCGGTCACGCTCACCAGCATGATGTTCATGATGCCGATGCCGCCGACGATGAGCGACACGAACGCGATGCCGGCCAGCAGCCGCGTCATCGTATCCGAGGTGGCGGTGGCCGCCTGGGCGATCTCGACCTGGTTGCGCACCGTGAAATCCGCCTCGTTCGCGGCCTTGCGGTGGCGTTGCAGGAGCAGGTCGGTGATGTCCTGCTGCACCCGGTCGATCGCCCGGCTGCTGGCCGCCTGCACCAGGACGGAGCTGATGTACGGATGATGGGAAACCCGTTTGAGGTGGCTCGTGTAGGGAATGACGACCGTGTCGTCCTGGTCCTGGCCGAAAAGATTGAAGCCCTTGGATG
>JBJKRV010000413.1:0-2970 GCA_046704465.1 Opitutaceae bacterium
CGGGGATCTCGCCCTGCACCGGCTGATCGAGGCCGGCCTCGCCGCCGGCCGGTTGTTCGAAGCACCGATTGCCGAAGACGTCGCCGGCATCTTCAGAAACCTGAACACGCCGCAAGACCTCGACGAACGTTCGTCACGCAGCCTCTAGCGTGTGGCGGGATAACATCGTATCGGGACCATCGCCACCGATCCCCGGCCGGGCTCAGCAGCCTTCGCGCTTGGGCCGGCGGGCCGGGCCCGGGACGAATCCGGCCGGCGGCGGCGGCGGAGCCTGGAGCTTCGGCAGCTCCGGAGGCACGGGCGCAGCGCCGCCCGGGGTCGACGTCGGGGCGGCGCGCGGCGCGCCCCCGAAGTGCGCAGCGACGGCCGCCCGCCGGGCAAACGCCGCCTTTTCGGCCGCCGAAGCATCGGCCGGCGGCGCCACGGGGAAAAGCACGGTGTCCTTCCACGCCTCCAATCCTCCGGACAGCAGATAGACGGCCCGGTAGCCGAGCGAGCGCAGGAGGAACCAGGCCTGGGCCGCGCGCACCTCGTTGTCCGCGCAAAGGATGATGGGATCGCCGCGGCCGGCGAGATTCGGATCGAAGGCCGTGAGGGGAACGTTGACCGCGTCCGGCAGGTGATACTGCGCGTAGGCCGCCGCCGGGCGCACGTCGACCAGCAGGAAGTCGTTGCGGCCGGTGACCAGCCAGTCCGCGAGCTGGGACACCGACACCCGGTCGGCGCCGGCCCCGGTCTCCGCCGCGAGTTGTCGGGTGTTCACGCGGGCGACTCCGCCGCGATAGGGGTTGCCGGCGAACAGCGCGATCGCGCCGAGCCCGACCAGCACGAGGGCGAATTTGCGCACCGGTGTGAATCCGCGGACGGGCTCGAGCAGCGCCCCGGGGCCCGGCTCCCGGTGGCCGATCTTGCGCTCCACCCACTCGGCGGCGACAAAGGCCACCACCCCCATCACGACAACCGCGAACACCAGCACGCCATAGGAGACGTCAAACAGCTTCGCCAGCGTGATCTGGCCCATCGCCGTCGACTGCGTCCAGGCCGCGAGGTGCGGATAAGCGGCGCCGTAGGCCAGCACCCCGGCGAACATCCCGAGCAGGTACACCAGCCCGTCAATGCGACCGTTGGCCGTGGCCACGGCCGAGGTGCCGGGACAATTGCCGCCGATCACGAAGCCCGCGCCGAGCAGCAGGCCGCCCACGATGTCCGGCACGAGGAAGGTGGGGACCAGGTAGACGAGCGACAGGTCCAGAAAACCCACACGCGCCAGGAGGTAGAGCCCCACCATCGCCGTCACGATGGCCGTGAACATCACTTTCAGGACGCGCAGGTCGCGGAAGTAGAACTGCGCCGCCAGGACGGTGGCATTGCTGAAGCCCGCGCGTTCGAGGAAGAAACCGAAACCGATGCCGATGACGAAGGCGATGATCAGGCCGGTCTGGTCGCCGAAAAAGCCGAATTGGGAAAAGGGCGCGATCATAGCCATTGCCTCCGGAAGAACCAGGCGAAGGCGTAGCCGCCGCCAAAGACACACACCATGAAGGCCCAGCTGCCCACGTTGAGCAGCGCCCCGCCGGTCAGGGCCTGGCCGCTGGTGCAGCCGAGGGCCAGCTTGGCGCCGATCATCATCACCGCGCCCCCGATGAAGGCGAGCACCAGGCGCCCGCCGGTCGAGATCCGCGGGCCCTTCTGCACCGAAACGCGCAGCCGGTTGGCCAGCGCGCCGGAGACCAGGCCGCCGACGAACATGCCGAGGACCTCGAACACGAGCCAGTCCAGGAGCGGATTGGAGCCGCCGAGGTAGCGGGCATAGAAACCGTTGTGCGCGGCATAGGCGGGCGCGGCGTCGCGCACCGCGACCGCGGTCACGGTGCTGAAGGCGCCGGACGCGCCGAGGCCGCGGCCCATGATGACGAAGGCGGCCAGCAGCACGAGGCCGAGGCCAAACCCCGCCCAGTACGGGTTCATGTGCGGCTTCGGCATCGGGTCGGAATGGGGAGGTGCATTCATAGGCGGTCGGATTTCAAAGCGACACGGGATGGAAAGCGGACCGGATCAACGCAGGGCGAGCAGCCAGTGGCTGGCCTGGCCCGCGTAGACCAGCACGAAGCGGAGGGCGAGGCCGCCGCACAACGCCAGCACCGCCGGCACCAGCGAATGGCGGATCCGGTGGCGGAGTTCGAGGTACTGGAGCATGAGCGGAATCGCGATGCCGATGCCGATGACAAACACCCAGAACACCGCGGAATAGCTGCCGCCCAGCAGGAGACCGGCGGCGTGCTGCTGGGCGCTGGTCGAGGTGGCCAGGCCGAGCAGGAAGAGACCGATCAGCGTCAGCTCGATGGTGAGAAAGCTGTTGTCGGCCCGGGCGAGCGTCGGCCCGACGCGCGTGTCCAGCGGCCGCGCCTCCGACCACCGGGCCAGCGTCGAAAGCAGAAAATCGGCATAGTCCGGCCGTTCGTCGTCCGGCAGGGTCAAGACGATGATGCCATGCAACAGGGCGGCGGCGCCCGACAGGCCCGAAAGCAGGAACAGCGGCCCGAGCAGGCTGCTGTTCCAGAGCGGCCGCGCCCCGAGCGTGCCGAGCAGAATGCCCGTGTAGATGCCCAGCGCCGCCCCCACCGCGACATTGGTGAAGCCGATTGCCACCACGAGCCGCGTCCGCGCGAGGATGAAATCGCTCCAGGTGACGAGAACGGGAAACCGGCGGGCGAGCGCCGGGATGGCCTCCGGCAGGTGGGCCAGCGCGTTGGCGAGCAGCGCCGGATAGACGAGCAGCAGGATCCAGGAGCCCCACGACATCGGCGACGTGATCTGGAACGTGAGGTACAGCCGCCAGACATGCAGCTTGTGCTCCAGGTCGAGGAACAGGGTGAACATGCCGAGGCTGAGCAGCCCCAGGCCCAGCAGGGGTCCGATCGTGCAGCACACCAGGGCGTGGCGCTCCTTGGGTTTCATCACGAGCAGCCG
>JBJKRV010000414.1:0-5589 GCA_046704465.1 Opitutaceae bacterium
CGCGCTGGATGGCGGCCGGTGCCGTCTGGTGCAGGCGGTTGCGGCCCCGGCGGCCGGTTGGTACCGGATGAGCGTCCGAATGCGCGCTGGCAACCCGATGCAAGTCCAGCTCGTGTTGCGGACCGTCGCGCGGCCGTGGACGAGTTTCGGCACCGTGCGCGAGGACCTGCCGGCGGGAGCCTGGCGCGAAGTCACGGGCTACGCACGTCTGCCGGTGCTCCGTGGTCCGATCGCCTTTGACATTCTGCTCAATGATCCGGGTGGGGTGGATCTCGCCTCGGCCAGTCTGCAGCCGGTGGATCCGCAGGCGCTCTCGCCGACCGAGCAGAGCCGGATGTTGAGGCTCCTGGGGCCGCCGTTGCCGCCGGTCGATGAGGCCACCCTGATCGCCGGCACGGATGCGCGCATCCTCGCCAACCGGACGGCGCCGCTCACCGTCCGGGTCGTGACCAGCACCGGTCAGCCGGTGCCCTTCGCGGTGGTGCGCGTGGAGGATCTGCGGCATCTGTTCTGGTTTGGCGCGGGCTTTGACTGGAGATTCCTGCGCCCGGACCAAACCCTGGCGGACCGGTACGATCGCGAGGCTTTTCTCCGGCTCTTCAACGCCGCCACCCTGCAGATCGATGCGGAGAACTACGAGCCGGCACCCGGGCAATACGAGGACGGCGAGTGCCTGCGGGCGCTGGACTGGCTTGACGCCCACCACCTCGCCGCCCGCGAGCAGCCGCTGTTCTGGAATCTCACGACGCCAGGCTGGCTGGCGGCGGAGCAACCCACGGTGGAACAGGCGCGGATCTGGATGAACCACCTGCTCGCGCATGCCTCGAACACCATCCTGCCGCGCTTTGCGCAGTGCGATGTGTTCAACGACGTCGTCGATTGGGGCCGCGTGGCGGCCCCGCTGACGCCGGTGCTGGCGGGCCCGCAGAAGGCGGCGGTGTTCGGCGATTTCCTGCGTTTGTTCAAGACCTAGAATCCGAACACGGCGGCGCTGGTCAACGACTACGACACCTCGCCGGAGTATTACTGGCTGCTGCGCTCGGTGATCGACGACGGCGGTCCGATCGACGGCATCGGCGTGGATAGCCCGATGCAGAATGGCGTGTGGTCGGTGACGGATCTGTGGAACATCCTCAACCGGCTGGCGCTGCTGAAACTGCCGGTCTACCTGACCGACGTGAGCGTTATCTCGGGCGCCCCGCGCGCCTTCAATTTCCGCCCCGCCAATCCCCCGTGGCCGACCACGTCGAAGGGCGAGGCCGCCCAGGCCGCTTATCTCGAGCTCTTCTACCGGCTGGCCTACAGCCATCCCGCGGTGGCCGGGATCACCTATCGGGACTACTCCGATCGCTCCGCCTGGCTCGGCTGCCCGGTCGGACTGCTGCGCAAGGACGGCTCCCCCAAGCCGGCCTACTGGCGCCTCGACCACCTGATCAACGACGCGTGGCGGACCAACGGCGTGTTTCGGGCCGACGCGAATGGACGCGTGACGGTGCCCCATGCCTTCGAGGGGGAGTACCGCATTTCCGCCGACGGGGCCTCGATGCACGGCGATCACAGTCCCCAGCAGCCGCTGCAGGCCCTCCTGGTCGTTAATCAGTAGTTCTGGGGAGGGGGGGCGGTGGCTCCTCGGTGACGGCCCGGCACCCCGGCGGCCGATGGTGTCGCACCAGGAGCGCCGGAGCGTCGCGCCGGTGGACAGCCTGTCCCGCCGATGGCACACCCGATCGGTCGACCCCCCTCGTGGGGCGTCTGGCGCGGTTTCTGCGCTGTGGGACCTGACATGGATCCCAACAAACTCACGGTCATGGCGCGACAGGCGGTGACTGACGCGCAGGACCAGGCGCGCCGCCGCTCACACCACGAGGTCGACACCTGGCACCTCCTGGCGGCCCTGCTGGGCCAGGAGGAGGGCATCGTGCCGGCGCTGGTGGAGAAGGCCGGCCTGACCGTCAGCGCACTGCAACTGGCGGCCGAGCGCGAGCTGGACCGCCTTCCCCGGGTAACGGGCAGCGTGGACGTGTCGAAGATCTATGTGACCCAGGCCGTCAACGAGGTTCTGACGCGCGCCGAGGCGGAGGCGGCGAAGCTGAAGGACGAGTTTGTCAGCACCGAACACCTGCTGCTCGGGCTGATCGACGTGGCCAAACCGGAGGCGTTCAAGAAGTATCTGCAGGGATTTGGTCTCGACCGGGCCAAGGCCCTGAAGGTGTTGAGCGAGATCCGCGGCAACCAGCGGGTGACGAGCGACAATCCGGAGGCGACCTACCAGGCGCTCGAAAAATACGGCCTCGACCTCGTGCAGCAGGCGCGAAAGGGCAGGATGGACCCGGTCATCGGGCGCGACGAGGAGATCCGGCGCACCATTCGCATCCTCTCGCGCAAGACCAAGAACAATCCGGTGCTGATCGGAGAGCCGGGCGTGGGCAAGACCGCCATCGTCGAGGGTCTGGCGCAGCGCATCCTGCGCGGCGACGTGCCGGAGGGCTTGCGGGACAAGACGATCTTCGCCCTCGACATGGGCGCGTTGCTGGCCGGCGCGAAATACCGGGGCGAGTTCGAGGAGCGGCTCAAGGCCGTGCTGCATGAGATCCGCCAGAGCAGCGGCCGCATCATCCTCTTCATCGACGAGCTGCACACGATCGTCGGCGCGGGCAAGGCCGAGGGCGCGATCGACGCGGGCAACATGCTCAAGCCGATGCTGGCGCGCGGGGAGCTGCATTGCATCGGCGCCACCACGCTCGACGAGTACCGCAAGCATATCGAAAAGGACGCGGCGCTCGAACGCCGCTTCCAGCCGGTGCTGGTCGACCAGCCTTCGGTGGAGGATGCCATCTCCATCCTCCGCGGGCTGCGCGAACGCTTCGAGGTGCACCACGGTGTGCACATCCAGGACAACGCGCTGGTCAGCGCCGTCATGCTGTCCAACCGCTACATCTCCGACCGGTTCCTGCCGGACAAGGCGATCGACCTCGTCGACGAGGCCTGTGCCATGATCCGCACCGAGATGGACTCCATGCCGACGGAGCTCGACGAGCTGACCCGCCGGGTGCTCCAGCTCGAAATCGAGGAGGCCGCGCTCAAGCAGGAGAAGGACGCCGCCAGCCGGCAGCGGCTGGAGGCGCTGCGGCGCGAGCTGGCCGACCTGCGGGAGCAGGCCCGGGCGTTGAAGACGCGCTGGGAAACGGAGAAGAAATCGGTCGAGAAGGTGCGCAAGGTCCGCGAGGCCATCGAACAGGTGAAACTCGAGATGGAGCGCGCCGAGCGCGCCTACGATCTGAACCAGCTGGCGGAGCTGCGCCACGGGCGGCTGCCGCAGCTGGAGCACGAACTCGCGGCGTTGGAAAAGTCGGGCGGCGAGCGGTCGCTGGTGAAGGAGGAGGTTTCGCAGGAGGAGATCGCCGAGGTCGTGTCGAAGTGGACCGGCGTCCCGGTGACCCGCCTGGTGGAGGGGGAGAAGGAGAAGCTGCTGCGCCTGGAGGACGTTCTGCACCGCCGGGTGATCGGGCAGGACGAGGCGGTGGCGCTGACGGCCGAGGCCATCCTGCGCGCCCGGTCGGGCATCAAGGATCCGCGCCGGCCCATCGGCAGCTTCCTGTTTCTCGGGCCCACCGGCGTGGGCAAGACCGAGCTGGCGAAGGCGCTGGCCGAGTCACTCTTCGACTCGGAGGCGGCCCTGGTGCGCATCGACATGTCCGAGTACATGGAGAAGCACGCGGTTTCGCGGCTGATCGGCGCCCCGCCGGGTTATGTCGGCTACGACGAGGGCGGCCAGCTCACCGAGGCGGTGCGGCGCAAGCCCTATGCGGTCATCCTGTTCGACGAGGTGGAGAAGGCGCACCCGGACGTGTTCAACGTGCTCCTGCAGGTGCTGGACGACGGCCGCATCACCGACGCCCAGGGCCGGACCGTGGATTTCAAGAACACGATCGTGATCATGACGTCCAACCTCGGCAGCCGCTTCCTGCTCGACGGCGTGACGGGCGACACGATCCCCGAGTCGGTGCGCGAGAGCGTCATGGCCGAATTGCGGCGGGCCTTCCGTCCCGAATTTCTCAACCGCATCGACGAGACGCTGCTGTTCAAGCCGCTCACGCTCGAGGAGATCACCCGCATCGTGGACCTGCTCGTGGCGGACCTGAACCGCCGGCTCGCCGAGCGGCGGGTGACGGTGAAGCTCGACGCGAAGGCGAAGGAATGGGCGGCGGAAAAGGGCTACGATCCCGTCTTCGGGGCGCGGCCCCTGAAGCGGTTCCTGCAACGTCAGATCGAGACCAAGCTCGCGCGGGCCTTGATCGGCGGCGACGTGGCGGACGGTGCGACGGTCGCGTTCAAGGTCAAGGGCGACGAGTTGGTGATGGGGTGAATGCGATGGAGCAACGCGACAAGAGCGTCGCGTCGCCAAGATGACTCGTCGCCGGGGGCCTCAGAACCGCGTTGAGGTTTCCATCCCGATTCGGTTAGTGTCCGCCCTTGTCCATGTCGGCCGAACCCATCCAATACTGGAACCGCGCCAAGGGCGTCGTGGAATCCGAGCGGATCTATCGCGAGCGGTGGTTGCGGTTTGTCTATGAGAACCCGGTGGGCCGGGGCGCGTTGTGGCTGCTCGTGCGCCGCGCCGCCTTCGCCCATTACTATGGCTGGCGCATGAACCGGAAGTTCAGCGTCAACCTCGTGCTGCCATTCATCGTCGACTTCGATCTCGACGTCGACGAGTTCGCGAAGTCCGCGTTTGCCTACAAAAGCTTCAACGACTTCTTCTACCGCGCGCTGAAACCCGGGGCGCGGCCGATCGCCCCCGGCGCCGAGGTGGCGGTGCTGCCGGCGGATGGCCGGCACCTGGTGTTTCCGGACGTCAATCAGGCGGACGGCTTCTATGTCAAAGGGGCGAAGTTCACGCTGGCGGCGTTGCTGGGGGAGGAGAGCCTGCCCCCGGACCAGCGCGGATTGGCCGCACGTTTTGACGGCGGGTCGATGGTGATCTCCCGGCTCGCGCCCCAGGACTACCACCGGTTCCATTTCCCGGTGGACGGGACGCCGGAGGAAGCGCGCTTAATTCCCGGGTGGTTATATTCCGTCCATCCCGTGGCCCTGCGGCGCCGCCTGCGCATCCTGACCGAGAACCGACGGATGGTGACGCTTATGGAGTCGCCGACGTTCGGCCCGGTGGCCATGGTCGAGGTCGGCGCCACCTGCATCGGTCGAATCCGCCAGACCTATCTCCCCGGCCGGGCGGTGGCCAAGGGCGAAGAAAAGGGGCTGTTTGCCTTCGGCGGGTCGTCGGTCATCACCCTCTTTGGGCGCGGACGCATCCGGTTTGACGCGGATCTGGTGGAGCAAAGCAGTCAGCATCGCGAGACCTACGCCCGGATGGGTGAGCGGCTGGGCGCGGCCGTCTGACAGGGGCGGATTTGCCGGCCCGGGTTTGCATCGGGGAAGACGCTGGGTATCTTCGGTTAAATACTTTAGTTCCCAACCAAACATACATTTCTATCAGCCATGAATCCAAAGTTTGCGCAGTATGCCCATCCGGAGGTCCTGGTCGACGGCGACTGGCTGCAGGCCCACCTGCACGAGCCCGGCCTTCGC
>JBJKRV010000415.1:0-4636 GCA_046704465.1 Opitutaceae bacterium
TCTCCCGGCACCACTTGACCATGCCCTCGGCGGCGTCGACGTGGCAGACCTGCGCGCCCGCGCGGGCGGCGGCGCAGGTCGCCGCCCCGGTGTAGCCGAAGAGGTTCAGCACGCTCACGGGGCGGCCGGCCGACCGGACCCGCGCCGCGCACCAGTCCCAGTTGGCCGCCTGCTCCGGAAACAAGCCGGTGTGTTTGAATCCGGTCGGGCGGATCTTGAAGACGAGCTCCAGCGGCGCGTAGCGGATCGTCCAATGCTCGGGCGGTGGGCGGCGGAATTCCCAGCGGCCCCCGCCGCTCGGGCTGCGATGGTAGAATCCGTCCCACGACGGCCACGGCGCACCCGGGGCCTGGCCCCGGCGCGGCCACAACACCTGCGGATCGGGTCGCACCAGCACCCAGTCGCCCCACCGCTCCTGGCGCAGGCCGTCGCCGCAGTCGAGCAGCTGGTAGTCGGTCCAGCGGTCGGCGACGAGAAGCTCGGGGCGGGCGGCGCGCATTCTGAGTGCGTCAGCGTGGCCGCGGCCGTCACCGTTGTCGAGACGGTGGAAAAAATCGGGTAAACCGGGATCAATGATTGACAGCGCCGGAGTGCGGTGATGTGACGCGCCCGATGAGATTTGCGTCCGCCCGGTTGGTCACTGTCGCTTGGGTTTTCCTGGCTTTGATCCTGGCCATCCCGTTGCGAGCGGACGTGATCACGACCCGGAGCGGAGCGCGGTTGGTGGGCTGGGTGGCGAAGATCACGAAGGACAAGGTCTACATGACCACCAGCTACGCCGGCGTCCTGGTCATCTTGCGCCGGCAGATCGCGAGCCTGCAGACCGAGGCGCCCATGATTGTGCGGCTGAAGAGCGGCCGGCACCTGACCGGCCGGCTTTCGGCCTCGGGCGACCGGATCCTGGTGTCCGGGTCCGCCGGCGGCGCCGTGCCCACGACCCTGGGCGAGATCGCCGCGAGCTGGCCCAAAGGCAAGCCTCTGCCCTCCGGCATCCGGCCGGACCACCAGTGGACCTATGAGGTGTCCGTCGACCTCAACGGCAAATCGGGCAACCGTTCCCAGCTTGGCGCCGCCTACGGGGCGACCGCCACGCTCACGCGGCCGAGGGACACCCTGGTCCTGGCGACCAATTACAACCACCAGGTGACCGACCAAGCAGTCTCGGCCGACCAGTTCAAAGCCGGAATCGACTACACCAACAACTACACCGACCGGAACTCCTGGTATGCGCGCGATGTGGGAGGATACGACCGCATCCGCGACGTCAGCGGCTACGACACGGCGGCCACCGGCGCCGGCTATGACTTCATCCGGGATGTGCGGCAGATTCTGACGGCGCGCACCGGCGTGGCGTACCGCTACGAGAATTACACCGACCCGGCCACGCCCGACTTGCGATCCGTCGGCCTGGACTTGGGCCTGAACTATCAGCTTCACCTGAGCGACGCGCAGCTCACCTCCCGGATCGCCATTGTCCCGACGTTTGAAAGCAACACCAACCTGCACATCACTCATGAGACGGATCTGGACCTGCCCCTGGCGGCGTCCGCCTGGAAGCTGCGGGTCGGCGTGGCCAACGACTTCTCCAGCCGGCCGGCCGATCAGGTGCGGCGGCTCGACACGACCTACTTCGCGCGTCTGGTCCTGAGCTGGCGGGGGCGCGACTGGCCGGTGCGGGAATCGTCGGATCCGCCGAACGGGTGAATCGTGCGTTTGGTCGTGCCGCGGGCCGGCAAAATGCACGCGCGAACGGGGAGGTTTGCACGGGCGAGAAACAGGCGTTGACACGTATGAAGGAGCGAGTTGGTTCGCGTCTTATGTTCACTCAGCGAACGCAGAGATTTTTCGGACTGTCGGCCGTCTTGCTGGCGATGACGCTGCTGGCGGCTTTGTCCCGGGCCGATGTCATCGAGACCAAGGACGGCGCCCGCCTGGTCGGGCATGTAGCCAGAATCGACGACGGCAAGGTGTACATGGATACCAGCTTCGCGGGCACCATCGTCGTCGCCCAATCCCAGATTGTCAGCCTCAGCACCGATCACCCGGTGGCGGTGCGCCTCGAGAGCGGCCACCGCTACGATGGCAGCCTCGCGACGGCCGGGGGTGTCGTGCAGGTGGCAACGGCGGCGGGGACGATCACCACGCCGATCTCCGGGATCGCGGCCTCCTGGAAGGCCGGCGAACCCGATCCGGCGACGGTGAAGCCGCAATACCACTGGGCCTACGAGGCGTCGGTCAACGTCACCGGCAGCAGCGGCAACCACAGCCAGTTCGGCTCCGCCTACGGCGTCACCGCGACCCTCAAGCGCGAGAAGGATACGCTGATCCTCTTCAGCAACTACAACCGGCAGACGAGCGACGGGGTGCAGTCCGCCAACCAGCTCCGGGCGGGGGCGGATTACTCCGACAACTTCTCGGACCGGAAATCCTGGTATGCCCGCGACACGGCCGGCTTCGACCGGGTGAAGGAACTCTCGCTCTACAATACGGCGGCAGTTGGCGGCGGTTACGACGTGATCAAAGACCTGCATCAAACGCTGACCCTTCGCGCCGGTCTGGCGCACCGGTATGAAAAATACGAGGACCATGTCGCCCCCAACGTCTCGGCGGTCGGTCTGGATCTCGAACTGAACCACACGCTGAAGCTGTCGAATTCGCTGCTCACGACCCACATTGCGATGGTGCCGGCGTTCAAGAAGTTCAGCAACTTCATCATCAACCAGGAGACGGACTTCGACGTGCCGCTGGCCAAGTCCCGCTGGAAGGTGCGGCTCGGGTTCACGAACAACTACGTCAGCGAGCCGCCGCCGGGGATCAAGAAGCTCGACACCACCTATTTTGGCAGCCTCGTGTGGGATTTCGACCACATCGGTTTCAGGCGGAAGTAGCAGCACATGAGCCCGGTCAACGCCCGGGCCTACAGGCTGCGTTCGGACCGGCATTCTTGTTGTAGGCCCGGCCGCCGGCCGGGCGGGGTTTGACTCTGCGCCTGTCCTGTCTCCGCGGTGCCCCCAAAAAGCGGCGGACGGATCCTTAGCTCGTGACCTATCCCGCCGGCCACGGGATGGGCGTTCGTCTCAGGTTCCGTAGAGACGGTCGCCGAAATCGCCGAGACCGGGCAGGATGTATTTCCGGGAGTTGAGTTCGCGGTCGAGCGCGGCAAGGTGGATGGGCACGTCGGGGTGGCGCCGCCCCACCAGTTCCGCGCCTTCGGGGGCGCCGACAATGCACACGAGCACGGGATCCTTCGCCCCGGCGGCCTTCACGACGTCGAGCGCCCGGGCGGCGGAGCCGCCGGTGGCGAGCATGGGGTCGATGACGAGGACCCGGGCGCCATCCAGCGGCGGCAGCTTGCAGTAGTAGGAATGGGCGATGGCGGTGGTGTGGTCGCGCTCGAGGCCGATGTAGCCGACGCTGACGTCGGGGAAGAGGTCGAGGAAGGGTTCCACCATGCCGAGGCCGGCGCGAAGGATCGGCACAATCACGAGCGGGCGCGCGAGAACCTGGCCGGTGGCGGCTTCGAGGGGCGTCTCGATCGGTTTTTCGGTGGTGGCCAGGTCGCGTGTGGCCTCGAGCGCGAGGAGGAGGGTGATCTGGTCGCAGAGGGTGCGGAAGAGGGCGGGCTTGGTGGTCTTGTCGCGCAGGTGGGTGAGGATGTGTGCGGCGAGGGGATGCTGGAGGAGGGTGGGAGCCATGGCGGGAGGACGGGACGCGGTCAGCGAAACAGACGACCGGGCCGGAGGCCAGCCCGCAGGCTGGCCGGTTTGGGGTTGAGGGCCGCGCCGGCGCCGCCCAGCCTCGCTCAACACCCCGAATGCGGGCCCGTAGCTCAACGGTCAGAGCAGAGGACTCATAATCCTTTGGTTCTGGGTTCGAATCCCAGCGGGCCCATTCCGCGAAGCGGAACGGTGGCGCGTCCAGCGGTCACGGCGGGAACAACGCCGCCTTGGTGGCCTCGTATTGTTTTTGAGTGAGCGGTGATCCCGTGACGCTGGTGGCGGTGCAACGGATGCGGACCGGCGCGGTAAAGGGCCGGGCCGTGCCCGATTGTTTCGGTGTCACCGCCACCGAGCCGGAGATCAGCTCGATGTCCGTCGTGTGCGTCTTGGCGTCGCAGCGGGTGATAAACTTCGTGCCGCGAATGCCGATATTGCCAGACGGCGTTTCGATATTGGTGTTCTTATCCTTGCCGATCAGACCGCTGGCCCACACGCAGGCGCCATGCCAGATTTTCCAGACGGGGTTAACGTTTTCAGGCGGGGGATGCAGGTAATTGTATTCCGACTGGCCGACCCTTATCCTGGTGTTTCCGGAGAGTTCGACCCCCAGGTGGTCACCACCCTCGATTGTCACAGTACCATTGGGACCCGTCGAGAGGATGTCGCCCACCTGGACCTGCTCCCCGCCGGCCAGCCGCCGGGTGACCCCATTGCGCGTGAGGGTCACCTTTCCGTGGATAAACTCCCCCCTGCCCGCAACCTCGGGTTTCGGCGCGGGAGCGGCTTTGGCGGAGGGAAATCGCACGGGAGCAAAACGAGGGATAGGTGGGCCCTGGTATTTGGCCGCGACGGACACGAGGGCGAGAGCGAGCAACGCGCCGCATGTGGTCAAAAGCCGGCTGCTCGGCCGGACCGGT